>JAPHRL010000181.1 GCA_026195755.1 Kangiella sp.
AGCAACAACAGAATAGGCCCTAGCATACCAAGCAGGTTACGATGCCACTGCTTGTGACCAATCCAGCCAAGTCCGTTAACTATTAGGCTAACCCAAGCCAATATAGGCAAGAGTGTATTGATAAAGAACCACTACCACTGACTGAGGAACCCTGCCCGATGGCTGCCCCCAAGCTGGCGATGGCCGGAAAGCACATGGCACAACCCATGGCAGACACCACGGCACCTAATGAGCTGGCTTTGTCGCCAATGCGGGTAAAAAGACTCAGCAGGTTCTTCATTAGTATTCGTCCTTTATTGCTTTACCACAGATGGATAGCCGGCATTTTTTGTGGCCTCGGTCAGCTTTTCCACCGTAGTTTTTTCATCATCAAAAGTGACCACGGCTAACTTATCTTCGAAGGTCACTTCAGCTTTGGTAACTCCCTCAACCTGTTGCAATGCTTTTTCCACCGTAATCGGACAAGTTACGCAGGTCATCGTGGGAACTTCAAGCATGACTGTTTGCTGCTTGGCAAACGCACCCAAGCTAAGTATTGATAGTAGGGATAATAGTGCAATTTTTTTCATCTTCTTCTCCAAGGGTTATTTCTCAACGATATAATTAAGCAAACCAGATAATCCAGTAATTGCTAGTGACTAATATTAATGCAATGAAGGCGGTTACCCAGAAAATGATCTGCCGGCGCTTACGTACTTGTGGCATTGCACAAGCGGTTCCAGGCTCACACTCTTCTATAGGTCGATAAACTTTCCAACCGGCAAAACTAAATAAAACCAGTACCAGCAAGATAAAAATAGGGCGGTATGGCTCCAATACGGTCAGATTGCCAATCCAAGAACCACTAACGCCTAGTAGTAACAAGACTAAGGGCCCAGCACAACAAAGCCCAGCACCAATAGCAGCAGCAATACCACCAACTAGCGGTAAACTGGTATCGTTTTTTGCCATGGCTTACTCCACTTCAAATGTTCTGATAGAAAACAGTATAAACTCCGTATCCAAGTACGGAGTCAAGGGATTTAGCGATTGTTATTAGTTGTTTTCTGGGAGAAGGGAAGTAATAATCGGGCAATGTGCCTGTTCAGTGTTGCTTGCACATTGTTTCAGTAAATCATTAAGACTGGTTTCTAAGCGGCGTAGATCAGCCATTTTTGCACGAACACTGGCAAGTTTGTGGTTTGCTATACTTTGTACTTCTTGACAAGAGGACTCTTCGAGTATCAGTAAGTTAGCGATCTCATCCAAAGAAAATCCCAACTCTTGAGCTCGTTTAATAAATCGAATGCGACTCAAAGTCGCTTCAGGATAATGACGATAACCTTTAGCGGGCTTTTCCGGTTGTGCAATTAACCCGCACCGCTCATAATATCTGACGGTTTCAACATTCACGCCTGCAAGTTTTGCGAGTTGACTAATTACATACATAATTTAACGGTATCATCGATACTGAAGTGCAGAGTAAAATTATAAGTTGAAAGTACGGATATAACAAACGGTGTATCAATAGCGCAAAGTCTGCTGTTAATTCGTTGATATATTCAATATATTTCATATAGTTAAACTACTTTTTGGTCGATTTATCACGATGTGTATTTATGATGCATAACCAACCTATTACAAATTTAAGTATTATGTCTTCGTTGTCTTCAGTTTGATTGATGTACAAATCAACTCTGGCCAATTTCTAAGGCCTTCAACTTCCAGTATTTGCAGTGCAATTAAATTGCTTGTAAAGCATTTTTTTCCCTGTCTAAGTCATAAATAAGTTAAACGATAACGTATGGAGTTAACTCCATGTCAATCCTTATTTTAACTTATCCTTATGAGAAATGATCGTTAAATGACTTAAAATGAGGTTGCAGATAGTGCGCTTTGAGGATGTTTCAAAAGTAAAGGTGCGCTATAACCACCGTTATTAGAGGGCTACAGACATGGCCCCAGAACCCCAAACAACTTAGTATTGTACTAACATTGGAGGCACAGAATTCTAAGCGCTGATGAGGGCGGGGCGGCTATTTGCACTTAGCGGGGTCAATATAAAGTCCGTAAAATGGTATTTTTACGGATTTTCTGTCTGAGGGGGCCGTTTAAGCTATTTCATACAGGGTGCATTCACACGCATTTTCTACAGCGTATACATCCTTAATCTTACGAAGTAAATTCTGATTGAAGTAATACTCGGCTGACTTCAAGACTTCCTGGTTCTTGATTTCATGAAATACATATCTACCCATACCATCATAACCGTACCAACCCCAGCAATTATCATCGTTGTTATATGCAAGTGTTAATTTTGGAGATTGGCCTTCAATTATCTCGATAAATAAGTCATGATTCATGATACGAAGCTACTTGATTGATGTACTATATGTCCGTATTACACATCCTTTATTCGAGTAAGACAAGGCTTCTTTAAACCTGTGCCTTTGTTATCGCAGTATATAAGAAGGATTTTAATTATTATGGAAAAATACGTGATCCATATTGATGATGTCATAAGTGAATTCAGTCCAGTTCTTAGACTTTGGCTAAACAATGGATTAAGTAAATACAGTTACAGGCTAGCTGCGTTTGTAATTCTACAAGTTGCAGAAAATTCTAATGATAATTTTCCCATAACTATAGCACCAATGGAATTTAATACTGAATATTACAAAAACGACCTAGTTAACATTTCCAGCAGAGTTAACGTTGGTATCGACGAAATAAAAGCATTCTATTGTAGCAGTGAAAGTTGTTATATAGATTTTGACATAAAAAAAGTGGGGCGGACAAAAACTATTCTTGTTAACTCATATTCCAACCAATACTCTGAAATATCGCTGGATAATAAATCAATACTAAAAAATATTCTGGGACTAAAAAGCCTCTATGCAACAAGATTGTATCTACTCATCAATCATATTTTGGAGTGTAGTGAAAAACAGTTAGGCTTTTACTCATTTCATATGGATGAAATTCTGAGCTATTTAGCTCAAAGCAACCAATCTAAATATCAGAATAGATTTACTGATATATGCAGAAGGCTTCTGGATCCATCAATAGAGCAAATTAACGAGATCACCAATATTCAATTAATCCTAGATCAAATGCATGGCGATTTCTGTCGAGAAAAAAAGGGGATGATAGGTCTTTTCGCTTATAAAACCTAATCAATATATCGAGCACTATATCTCATTGATTTTTATGTGTACTTTTTTTACAAAGGTTTGTGTCATTTTATAAACGTTTATGTCATAAAATTACAAACCTATATGTTCACGAGGGAATGGTGTAGAAGCTAACTACAATTACAAATACTCGATTTAACATAATATAAGTTATGCGAATATATAGATATGGTTAGGTTATCCTAGGGTTTGCTTGAAAAAGCGTTTATAACGGATTGATTCATAGGCACTTCTGTAGTTATTACGGTCTTTAAACGGTTTCAGTACGTTTGAGTTAAACGTCAAATGCTTCGATTATTGGGCATGGACCTGTTTTGCTGCTGCGGCATTCTGTCGCCAGTTGCTGCAGTGAGTTTCTGGCTTGTTTGAGTTCTTCTATTTGTTTATCGAGTGCTGTGACGCGTGCTGATGCAAGTTCGTACGCTTTGTGTCGGTCGTCGCTTGAGTCGAGCGCGATGAGTTCTTTTATCTCTGCCAGTGTGAATCCTGCGGCTTTGGCTTTGAGTATGAACTTAAGTTGCTTGAGGTCTTCATCGCCATAGCGACGAATTCCGCCTTTATGAGGAGGAATCTTGAGTAAGCCTTTGCGCTGATAAAATCGGATGGTTTCGACGCCAACGCCGCCCGCCTTTGCGAATTTGCCAATTGGTAACATGTGTCTTGACTCCGTACTATGATACGGTATTTATACTATCACCATCTCAAAACAGGTACGAGGATAACTTATGACTGCTAAGCAAGAAAAGAAAGCTGTACTGTATCGAATGGTAATGGACAAACATGTGTGCCCATACGGGCTAAAAACCAAAGATCTTTTGCAGCGTGAAGGCTATGAGGTTGAAGATAACTGGTTAACGTCACGCAACGAGACTGACGAGTTCAAGTCTAAGCATGATGTATCTACCACTCCGCAAACCTTTATCGAAGGAGAAAGAATTGGTGGCTATGAAGCTGTCAGAAAAAACTTCGGGAAGCCGGTAAAGTCTAAAGACGAAACAAGTTACCAGCCAGTTATTGCGCTATTTAGCATGACTTTTTTGATGGCGATTGCGGCAAGCATTGCTGTGTTTGATACAGCGCTCAACCTACAAGCTTTACATTGGTTTATAGCATTCAGCATGGCTATTTTAGCGCTGCTAAAACTACAGGATATCGAAAGCTTTTCCATCATGTTTCTTAACTATGATCTGTTGGCTAAGCGATGGGTCCCCTACTCTTACATCTATCCCGTCGCCGAAGGTCTTGCCGGTGTATTAATGGTTGGCGGATTGCTACCCTGGCTTTCAGCACCACTAGCATTCACCATTGGTACAGTAGGTGCAATATCAGTCTTTAAAGCTGTCTACATTGATAAGCGAGAATTGAAATGCGCCTGCGTCGGCGGCTCCAGCAATGTCCCGCTAGGCTTCATATCACTGACTGAAAATCTGATCATGATAGGCATGGGTATCTGGGTAGGATTAAGTGTGCTGGGTGTTTCTTTGAGTTAGTCATGTTTAGAAGGATGACAAGCTTACACGCACAAAAATTATTAGTATTAGCTCTTATATAACCTGACTCCATTAAATAAAAAACCGCCAAGTGGCGGTTTTTTAGCAACAGTCAGCAACGTCTTCTTCTTTACCCTTATCAAACCTTGCTTCTTTTTCCATCACTGACATGGCAGCCCTCAGCAAAAATTTCGAGCGATCATGGTCTTTGGTATGACGCTCAACAAAGTCATCAATTTTCTTGAGTGCGTATCCAGGCATTGTGACATTTATGCGCTTGGCTTTACCCATATAATCATAGGGATCCAAGTCAATAAAAGCCCATAAAGCACCTTCAAAGTCAGGGTTAACCAGATGTTCTGCCTGATCTCCAGGAATAGGTATATCAACCCCATCTTCAGCAAGAATCTCTAGATGTTCTGCCAAAGCCTCTTTAGCGTTATCCAAAGCCTCTTCAAATGTATCACCATAAGAAAAGCACCCAGTAACGTCAGGAATAGTTACCCCAAAGCCTGTATCAGGATCTTTGTGTACTGCAACTAAATATTTCATATTTTCACCTACCGGTCACTAAGTTTGGTTCCCTCAGTTAACCAATAATAACTCCCATACCTATCTTAATTATAATCGGGCTACTTTAAGAATGTTTCGCAAAGTCCCTTTGGGTATATCCTTTTTAGGATGCGGAATAGTTAATAATTCCGGATAATCTTTGTGCTTAAAGTGGTGGTGGCTACCCTTAACCCTTACAAGTTCCCACCCAGCTTTTTCTATTAAATTGATTAAATCGCCGCTTTTCATCTAAACAAATCCTTAAATAATATTTTGACTGGCTCATTTTTATCACCTATAGAAAGTCTTGTTTGTTCACACACACTATACACACTGCAAATAGTGATTGCAAATAAACATACACACTATACTCACATGGATTTAAAGTCCGCTTCTCATATCCCGTATAATGAAAAAAAGCGGCCTATTGGCCGCTCTGTACGTAGTTGTTGCTATTAAGATCCGTTTATCAACAAATGCACCCAGATGCTGGCTGCGTAGCCGAGTGCGATGGCGGGTGTCCATTTGAGGTGTGTCATGAAGGTGTAGTGGCCGCGGGCCTGTCCCATGAGTGCTATACCCGCTGCTGAGCCGACGGATAATAAGCTGCCGCCGACGCCTGCTGTTAAGGTGACCAGTAGCCATTGTGCGTGTGACATGTCTGGCTGCATGGTGAGTACTGCGAACATGACCGGGATGTTGTCGACGATGGATGACAAGATACCGACGAGGACGTTGGCTGGAGTGGCGCCAAGTTCACCGTACATGTAGCTGGATGCCATGCCAAGATAGCCTAAGAATCCTAAACCACCTACGGCAAGAATCACGCCATAGAAGAAGAACAAGGTGTCCCATTCTGCTTGCGCGATACGGTCGAAGATATCGTAGGGTCTTTGAGTTGAAACACTGGTTGGGTTTTCTTCGGTTTCTTTTTTGTGTTGTCTGCGCAGGAAGAAGCCGTAGAATTTCAGGAAACCAAGACCAAGCATCATGCCGATTGCGGGTGGCAGGTGCAGGAAGTTATGGAATGAAATGGCTGTGATGATGGTGAGCAGGAAGAGGCCGACGATGACTAAACCGCCCTGCTTTATTTGCGCATGACTGCCCTCTTCGATTGCTGCTGGTTTGCCCTTCATGATGGCTAATTGCATGATAAATGCTGGCACCAGGAAGTTAACCACTGACGGTATAAATAATGAGAAGAATTCTGAGAATTCAACCATGCCTTTTTGCCACACCATCAGGGTTGTGATGTCGCCGAATGGACTGAATGCGCCACCTGCGTTGGCAGCAACAACGATATTGATACAGCTGACACCGACGAATTTTGCATGGCCATTACCAACCGCTAGCACTACAGAACACATGATCAATGCGGTGGTTAAGTTGTCCGCAATTGGTGAAATAAAGAAGGCAAGAATACCGGTCATCCAGAAGAGCTGTTTGTAGGTAAAGCCTTTATTAACCAGCCAGTCACGCAGAGCATCAAACACATCACGCTCAATCATGGCGTTAATGTAAGTCATGGCGACGAGCAGGAAGAAAAACAGCTCGGCGTACTCGAGGAAGTTATGACGAATACCCTCTTCTGCTAAGGTCGATAAGCCATGCTGTTTATAGACAATACCAATCACCAACCAGATTAAACCTGCCGCGATGAGAATAGGCTTAGATTTTCTTAAGTGGATTTTTTCTTCGAATATGACCAATGAATACGCTATGACGAAGATGGCGATGGCTATAAAACCGACCCAGTGGTCAGTTAAATTAAGTAAAGTTCCAGATGAGGCTTCTGATGCAAATACTTGAAAAGGAAGGAATAACAAAGATAAAAACAAAATAGACGAATATTTTTTCATGGTATTTGCCATGGCTATCTTTTTTCTGGTGGCGCAATTATAGGTATCTATAGCCAGATGTCATAGATCTAAATCAATGTTTTTGTAGTATTTGTTGTATGGCGTTGGATAAGTTTTGGTTATGGGTGGGGGTGGAGGTGGAGGTGGAGTTGCAGTATCTATATGACTGTTCGTACGGACAACTCATGAGTTGTCCCTACAATTCTGGGCGGGCACATTGGCCCGCCCCTACCTATGAATTAGAAAAGTTCAGGCACACACATAGGTACCCCTGGGGCAGACTCTGCACCCTACCCGAAGTGAGATGAAACTCAAACTACATGCAGTTCGCCTTTATACATTTGCATCTGGCAGTGAAATTGGTAACTACCTTTTTTGAGTTTTTTTAGTTTAATGGTTTTAGTTTTATTAATGGGCAAACTTTCGCTGATATCTAGCTCTGGAAAGATGACCATTTCTGCGCAGGGTGTTTCGTCTTTGCGATTAAATTCGAGGGTGATTTCGGTATCAGCTGGCACGCTGATTCGCGACGGTTGATAGACACCATCTTCGACGGTAATTTTGATGATGTCCTGGTCTTTTGCCTGAACGTCTTTTGGTTTGTAGATCCAGAACCAGTAAATGATCAGGGCAATGACTGCTAAGCCAATAATATTTATCATGAGTAAGTTCATAAAATTTCCTTATGGCTTAATGCTCTTTGGGTTTAAAGAAACGCAATCTGTTGGCGTTGGTGACAACGGTTACGGATGAAAACGCCATCGCTGCACCGGCAATGACCGGGCTGAGCAAGATGCCGAAGAATGGATACAGCAGGCCGGCTGCAATTGGAATACCTGCGACATTGTACACAAAGGCGCCAAACAGGTTTTGCTTGATGTTGCGCAGGGTTGCTTTGCTGGTTGCCACTGCATCTGCCAGGCCATGCAATGAACCGCGCATTAAGGTGATATCGGCACTCTCAATGGCAACGTCAGTTCCGGTACCGATGGCAAAACCAACATCAGCCTGAGCGAGCGCTGGTGCATCATTAATACCATCACCGGTCATACCGACCAATTCACCTTCTTGCTGTAATTCTTTCACTTTATTGACTTTGTCTTCCGGTAAAACTTCGGCAAAGAACTCTTCGATGCCGACTTTTTTGGCCACAGCTTTTGCGGTAGCTTTGTTATCACCCGTTAGCATGACAACACGTATACCAGATTTTTGTAAGCGCTTAATGGCTTCGATTGAGTCTTCCTTAATAGGATCAGCCACAGCAATAATGGCGGCGAGTTTTTTATCAATCGCGAAGTACATCGGAGTTTTAGCTTCACCAGCTAACTCCTGGGCTTTATCAACCGCATGGTCAATGTCGACACCTTGATCGCGCATCAGCTTTTCATTACCAAAATACAGATGCTTACCATCAACATTAGCTTCCACACCATGACCGGCAATAGAGTTAAAGTCTGAGCTTTTGCTAAGCTCAATATCTTTTTCTTTTGCAGACTCAACAATGGCTTGAGCGAGTGGATGTTCTGAGCCGGTTTCAAGGCTTGCCGCCAGTTTTAAGTTCTCATCGTCTGACAAATCATTGAAAGACACTATGTCGGTTACTTTCGGCGAACCTTCGGTAATGGTGCCGGTTTTATCCAGTACCATGGCTGTAATTTTAGAAGCGCTTTGTAGCGATTCGCCATTACGAATCAGGACGCCAGCTTCGGCGGCTTTACCGACACCGACCATCACTGACATTGGCGTTGCCAGTCCTAATGCACAGGGACAGGCGATAATAAGAACTGTGGTTGCCGATACGACGGCAAAAGCCAGAGCATCTTGGGCGCCTAAGTTAAGCCACACCAGCGCGGTGACAACCGCAATTATCATGACGGTCGGCACAAAGTAAGCAGCGATGATGTCGGCCAGGCGGCCAATGGGTGGCTTGGAGTTTTGCGCCTGTTTGACCATCTTGATGATCTGCGCAAGAGCTGTATCTTTGCCGACACGAGTTGCTTTGAAAATAATTGAACCACTTTTATTGATAGTTCCGGCAGAGACCTCATCGCCCTCTTCTTTTTCCACCGGCATTGGCTCACCGGTCAACATGGATTCATCAATACTCGACTTGCCTTCTGTTACTACCCCATCAACTGGAATTTTTTCACCGGGACGAACACGCACTAAATCATCCTTCTGTACATCTTCAATCGGGATGTCTTTCTCATCGCCATCGCGAATGACACGAGCCGTTTTTGCCTGCAAGCCAATCAAGCGTTTAATCGCTTCTGAGGTTCTGCCACGGGCTCGAACTTCCAGCGCCAGTCCTAAATTAATCAAACCGATAATCATGGCGGTTGCCTCAAAATAGACATGGCGCGCCATTTCGGGAATTGAATCAGGGAAGAACACCACAACCATAGAATAGAGCCACGCGGTACCCGTACCCAATGCAATCAGGGTGTCCATGTTGGCTGAGTGATTCTTAAAGGATTTCCAGGCACCGGTAAAGAAATGCTTACCGGAAAAATACATAATAGCCAGTGTGACAAGGCCGACAATTAACCAGGCAATGCGTTCCTTGTTTGTGGTTACGGTCATGGCGCCGCCTAATAAACCATACGCCATTAAAGGGACACCAACACCCAGCGCGATCCACATCTGCATCATGAGGCGTTTGTAATAAGCTTTGCTAGCCTGCTCTTTTTCTTCAAGAGCATCACTTTCAGATTCATTTTCAATAAACGATGCCTGATAGCCCGCATTCTCAACCGCTTCAATCATGCTGTCGGTATTGGCAGAACCTTTAATAGTAACGGTGCGGTCAGCGAAATTCATCTCGGCGCTTTCAACGCCGGAAACGCCTTTTAATGCACCTTCAATTTTACCGACGCAACTGGCACAGCCTGCTCCTTCGATATTGAGCTCTACGGTTTTTAATTTGGAAGGATGTTTACTCATGTGGCTTAACCTTAACCATAATTGGCAATTCTTTTACCGAATCAATTGTAGTTACTTTAGCACCAATAATCAGAAGAAATAACCATAAGCTGTTGGTGATTTCCTGACTTCGAGCTTTGAAGGATGTATAGCGTGAGTGTGAGTTAGCATTGATATATAACCCATCAGTTACGAATCTGTATGGGGACATACCCATTACCATTCGAGACAGTACAGCTTTTATTTCTTGCTTAGGAGTCATAAGTTATCCTCGTACCATGTTTTGACATGGTGATAGTATAAAGACAGTACCATAGTACGGAGTCAAGCCCCATGTTTCCAATTGGCAAAAGCGAGCGGCGTTGGAGTTGAAACCATCAGGTTTTATCAACGTAAAGGTCTGCTTAGGATTTCCAAACAAGAAGGCGGAATTCGTCGTTATAGTTTATAGATACCATCTCTCCCTCCCTTAACGATAATCACAACAGCTCTTTTATTTGACATATATGATTTTTCATATATATTGCCAGCCATATGTATTCAAGTATGGCCAAGACTATGCAACCAACCGATTTCTTCAAGTGTTTGGCAGACGACACCCGCTTACGTTGCCTGATGTTAATCCAGCAGGAAACTGAGCTATGCGTCTGCGAACTGATGGAAGCTTTGGATGAAAGCCAACCGAAGATTTCTCGCCATCTTGCCCAATTGCGCCAATGCGGGCTGTTGCTCGATAGGCGTGATGGTAAGTGGGTTTATTACCGTTTAAATCCGGACCTGCCAGCATGGACACACAAAGTTTTATCTGAAGCCGTTG
>JAPHRL010000035.1 GCA_026195755.1 Kangiella sp.
AGGATGCAAGGAATTGTCCGACGGGGGTTTGTGGTGAGATATCGCCATAACCAACAGTGGTCAGGGTCACGATAGCCCAATAAACTGACGTTGGAATACTACTGAAGCCATTTTCCGGCCCTTCTATGACGTAAACCAAAGAGCCGAACACCACAACAGACATCAGAACGGTATACAAGAACACACTGATTTTGGTACCACTGTTTCTCAGCGCATTCATCATCAGACTGGCTTCGCCCATATAATTAGCCAGCTTAAAAATCCTGAATATTCTCAGCACTCTTAAAATACGAATAATAAGGAAGTACTTTGCATCGACGATAATTAACGTTAAATAAGTGGGGATTATTGAGAGTAAATCCACCACCCCATAAAAGCTTTTTGCATATTGCATAGGCTTTCGGACACTAATCAAACGCAAGATATATTCAATAGTAAACAAGATGGTGAACGCCCATTCTGCTGCAAGCAGCAAACTACCGTATTGTACCGAAATCACTTTAACGCTATCGAGCATCACCGCCAGGACACTGATAAAGATGGTGATGATCAAAGCCACATCAAAAGTCTTGCCAGCAAAGGTATCCGCTTCAAAAATCACTTCATGAATTTTTTCACGCCAGGGTGATAAGGGCTCACCTTCGTCAAACTTATGCTTTCGGTATTTTAATTGTGGCGTCATTAATCCTTCCTGCTCTGTCATTATTTTTGTTGCTTAGAATGATGATTCTAATCAATTATGCCTTTCAGTTATAGGTGCTATGTAACATCGTACATTTAGCACTTCCTAATTTACCACCAGCCCATAGCCGGCGGTATACCATTATTTAATGTAGGGTTTCTGCCATTGATTTTATTAGCTTTTATGATTTTATTAAGGTTTATTTATCTTTTTTGCTCTTTATAATAAACATCAATTCTTTTCATGTGATATTCACAGGCAAAGGTGTAAAAATAGGTGATTTAGACGGCTAAACAGTGTAAAATCCGCCTAATTTTTGACCAGCATTTCAGTGTTATAAAGTTGGTTTATGTCACTCTGCTATAAATAAAAGGTAACTTACTCAAAATGAGCAATTATTCAGTATTTACGTCGGAGTCCGTTTCCGAAGGACATCCAGACAAAATTGCCGATCAAATTTCAGATGCAGTTCTTGATGCCATATTAGCGCAAGACGTTAACGCTCGCGTTGCTGTGGAAACCATGGTCAAAACGGGAATGGTGATTGTCGCAGGAGAAGTTGCGACCTCTGCGTGGGTTGATATTGAAGAGCTTGCGCGAAACACCATTAAAGAAATTGGCTATAACAGCTCTGAAATGGGTTTCGACTGGGAGTCTTGCGCGGTACTAAATGCTATCGGCAAACAAAGCCCTGACATTGCTCAAGGTGTTGACCGCGATGATCCTGATGCACAAGGTGCCGGTGACCAGGGCCTCATGTTTGGTTACGCCAGCAATGAAACCGACGTATTAATGCCTGCTCCGATTACCTATTCGCACCGCCTGGTTCAAAAACAGGCCGAGCTGCGTAAAAATGGTTCTTTGGCCTGGTTACGTCCAGATGCCAAAAGCCAGCTCACTTTCCGGTACGAAAATGATCAGCCGGTTGGTATTGATGCTGTTGTCCTGTCTACTCAGCATAACCCTGAGATTTCCTTAAAGGATCTTCAGGAAGCTGTCATTGAAGAAATTATCAAACCTGTTTTGCCAGCTGAATGGATCAGTGACAAAACTAAATACTTCGTTAATCCAACCGGTAAGTTCGTTATCGGCGGCCCAATGGGTGACTGCGGTCTAACAGGCCGTAAGATTATCGTTGATACGTATGGCGGTATGGCGCGTCACGGCGGCGGAGCTTTCTCCGGCAAAGACCCATCAAAAGTTGACCGTAGCGCCGCGTATGCTGGCCGTTATGTTGCCAAGAACATCGTTGCTGCTGGACTTGCCGATCGTTGTGAGATTCAAGTCTCGTATGCCATCGGTGTTGCCGAACCAACTTCAATCAGTATTAATACCTTTGGTACTGGCAAAATCAGCGAAGACAAGCTGGTTAACCTGGTACGTGAACACTTCGACTTACGTCCTCGCGGCTTAACCAAAATGTTGAATTTGCTTCAACCGATTTATCAAGCCACTGCAGCCTATGGTCACTTTGGCCGTACTGAAGACAGCTTTACCTGGGAAAGAACGGATAAAGCAGACGCATTGCGCGCTGCCGCTAACTTATAATCTAATTACTTTTACACTCACTGAACGGCCTTTTTTAACTCTATTATTGAATTAAACGAGGCCTGAAAAATCTGGGAAAATTATGACTGACCACATCATTAAAGATATAGCTCTCGCTAACTGGGGCCACAAAGAAATCGACATGGCAAAAAGTGAAATGCCTGGCTTGATGGCTGTACGCGAAGAGTATGGTTCAGAACAACCTTTAAAAGGCGCACGTATTGCAGGGTCTCTGCACATGACTATTCAAACAGCCATGCTGATCGAAACCTTAATTGTATTAGGTGCTGAAGTCCGTTGGGCATCCTGTAACATCTACTCAACTCAAGATCATGCTGCCGCAGCAATTGCTGATCAAGGTATCCCTGTTTTCGCTTATAAAGGCGAAACTTTAGACGAGTATTGGGAATACACGCACCACATTATGGAATGGCATGATGGCGGCTCTCCGAACATGATTCTGGATGATGGTGGCGATGCAACGACACTTCTTATTCTTGGTACTCGTGCTGAAAAAGATATTTCTGTATTAGATAACCCTAAAAGTGAAGAAGAAGTCGCCTTATTTAAAGCAATCAAGCTTAAGCTATCTCAAGATAGCGACTTCTACTCTCGCACTTTAGCCAACATTCAGGGTGTGACTGAAGAAACCACTACAGGTGTTGCTCGCTTATACCAAATGAAAAAACGTGGCGAATTGCCATTCCCAGCGATTAACGTCAACGACTCAGTAACTAAGTCCAAGTTTGATAACTTATACGGCTGTCGTGAGTCTCTAGTAGACGGTATTAAGCGCGCTACTGACGTCATGATCGCCGGTAAAATCGCTATCGTTTGCGGTTATGGTGATGTGGG
>JAPHRL010000188.1 GCA_026195755.1 Kangiella sp.
AGAATTCAAACTGCCCAAAGAAAAGCTGTGGGTAACGGTCTACGAAGAAGACGACGAAGCTTTTGATATCTGGGTCAATGATATCGGCTTCCCAGCTGACCGCATCAGTCGCATTGGGGACAACAAAGGCGAGCGTTACGCCTCCGATAACTTCTGGGCGATGGGCGATACTGGCCCTTGTGGTCCTTGTACCGAAGTCTTCTATGATCACGGCGAAGACATCTGGGGCGGCCCTCCGGGAACACCAGAAGAAGACGGTGATCGTTTTATCGAAATCTGGAACCTGGTATTCATGCAGTTCAACCGTCACAAAGACGGCACCATGGAGCGATTACCAAAACCATCGGTTGATACTGGCATGGGCCTTGAGCGTATCGCTGCCATCTTGCAGGGCGTTCACAGCAACTACGAAATCGATCTATTCCAACACCTCATCAAATCAACCGCCGACCTGTTAAAGGTCAAAGACCTTGATAACAAATCATTGCGCGTTATTGCCGACCATATTCGTTCCTGTGCGTTTTTAGTGCTGGATGGTATTGTGCCAAGCAATGAAGGACGCGGTTATGTATTGCGCCGTATCGTGCGTCGTGCGGTGCGTCATGGGCACCAGCTTGGCGCCAAAGGCATTTTCTTTGCCAAGCTGATTCAACCATTGCTTGATGTGATGGGCGATGCTTATCCAGGCCTGGTTGAGCACAAAGAATTGATTGAAAAAGTATTGGCCAAAGAAGAAGAAGCTTTTGCCCGTACTTTAGATAAAGGTATGCAAATCCTTGATCAGGATATCGCTGACCTTGTTGCCAGCAATGGTAAAACCATTTCTGGCGAGACTGTATTTAAGCTCTATGATACTTATGGCTTCCCGCAAGATTTAACTGCCGATATCGCGCGTGAAAAAGGCCTAGAAGTTGATTGGGATGGTTTCGAGAAAGCCATGAACGAGCAGCGTGAACGTGCGCGTGCCGCCAGTAACTTCGGCACTGATTACAACGATAACTTCAGCATCGACGAGCGTTCTGAATTTACCGGTTATGACTACACCAACCAGAATGTGATCGTCACTCGACTGCTGCAAGGTGAGCAGGAAGTCGAGCGTCTGGAAGAAGGCGAGAAGGGCGTTGTCATTTTAGCGAAAACGCCGTTTTACGCAGAAGCAGGCGGACAGGTAGGCGATACCGGTCAGTTAATGGGCTGTGGCGCTAGCTTCAAAGTTGAAGATACGCAGAAAATTGGCGATGCCATTGCGCACATCGGTTACATGGAAAAAGGCTCAATCTCCAATGAGTCTGAGCTTCAGGCTTTTGTTGATGCAGAACGTCGTCAACACACCATGCGTAATCACTCAGCCACTCACTTACTCCATGCCGCGCTGCGCGACATTCTTGGCACTCATGTGACCCAGAAAGGCTCATTGGTTTGCCCAGAGCGTTTGCGCTTCGACTTTTCCAATCCAGAGCCAGTGACGCAGGAACAACTTCGTCAGGTAGAAGCTCTGGTCAATCAGAAGATTTACGAAAACCATCAAGTTCAAGCCGAAACCATGTCGATGGACGAAGCCAAAGAACACGGAGCTATGGCCCTGTTCGGCGAAAAGTATGGCGATGAAGTACGTGTTCTCACCATGTCGCCATTCTCAGTGGAGCTATGCGGCGGTACACACGTTAAACGCACGGGCGATATCGGCGCTTTTAAAATCCTATCCGAGTCAGGCATTGCCGCCGGAGTGCGTCGTATCGAAGCAACCACAGGCGCGGGCGCAGTTAACTGGATGCAGTCCACCGAAGCCAGCTTGCAATCAATTGGCAAGTTACTCAAATCAGAACCTTCGCAGGTCGCTGAAAAAGTTAACCAACTGATGGATAAGAGTCGTCAGCTGGAAAAGACCATCGAAGCCCTGCAGAGCAAATTAGCCTCATCGCAAGGCAGCGATCTCGCCAGCCAGGCCGAAGAGATTAATGGCGTTAAGTTACTGGTCACCAAATTAGAAGGCGTTGAAGCTAAAGCACTGCGTGAAATTCAAGACCAGCTCAAAAACAAGCTGGGCAGCAGTATCGTGGTATTAGGCATCGCTGAAGAAGACAAAGTCAGCATTATTGTCGGCGTCAGCAAAGACTTAACCGGCAAGGTCAAAGCCGGTGAGCTGGTCAACATGGTCGCCTCGCAAGTAGGCGGGAAGGGCGGTGGTCGCCCAGACATGGCGCAAGCAGGCGGTAAAGACCCCGCGGCACTGCCAGCAGCACTGGATAGCGTAAAGCCTTGGGTTACTGAGCGATTAAGCTAGAGCGCCTGAATCTCAAGGCCTTTAGCTATACAATTAAACTGTAACCGATTATCCTAGTTAGGTAACTTTGTGAGTCCACTCACAAAAAAGTAGAGTTGCGCGAGGAATATTGATAGAATCCGTCGCTTCAACTTTGTATGTAAACTATACAGTCGATTTGTAGATGGCGAAGGAATAAGCAATGATTGCCGAGTTTCTGAGCTACAGGAAATGTAGGAGATTGGAATGTTAATCTTAACCCGTCGTGTCGGTGAGACACTTATGATTGGTGATGAAATCACCGTTACCGTTTTAGGCGTTAAAGGTAACCAAGTACGTATCGGTATTAACGCACCTAAAGAAGTTGCTGTACACCGCGAAGAAATCTATTTGCGCATTCAACATGAGAAGCAAATGGAAGGTTATCAAGGCGGTTCATCAGACGACAACGAATATTATTAAAAAAGTGGAAAAGGAGTGTTGCAATTTATCTTAAATAAGGTAACATTCCGTCCGCACTAAAGGTGAGGTGGCCGAGCGGCTGAAGGCGCTCCCCTGCTAAGGGAGTATACCCTAATCCGGTATCGAGGGTTCGAATCCCTCCCTCACCGCCATTATTAAAATTTGGACTTTTAAGTCCTAATTTTAATAATCAGATGGAAGGATGAGAACCTTTAGGTTCGACAAAATCGTCTGGAACGATTTTGCACAGCGAAGCGTAGCGACGCTGGCCCGAAGGGTAAAATACAGGATGTATTTTATAATCCCTCCCTCAAAAGAGTTTCTTTAAACCTGCTTCGGCAGGTTTTTTTATAAGCAAAAAATAATCAAGGATGACTTATGAACAGTGAATCAAAAGAAAGAATTTCAAAAGTAACCTTTACCTTAATCTATTGGTTTGCCGCCATTCTAATAACGATATGTCTTACCCCGTTATTAGCCCATATTTTCTCTAAAGAAGTCACCGCATTTGAAGGGACTAAAGGTTACGTATATATTGGCTTGATTGTAACTTTCGGTTTGTTTTTTGCTGTCACCTCTATTGTTACTTATATAATCTGGCTACTTCGCAGAATTTCAAAAGAGTGCAAGCAGAGAAGAGAGCTTAATGAATAGGCGCAAACAGAGCATGGATTGGATAGAAGAAGCAAAACGGTTATTCCATATGGAAAAGC
>JAPHRL010000086.1 GCA_026195755.1 Kangiella sp.
CTCGATATCGCCGGGTTGATGGAGTACATGCCGGGCCCTGACTTCCCTACCGCCGGTATCATTAATGGTGCTCAGGGTATTCACGAGGCCTACCATACCGGTCGCGGCCGTATCTATATGCGTGCCCGTACCCATATGGAGGAGATGGAGCACGGTCGCACCCGTATCGTCGTTACCGAGTTGCCCTATCAGGTCAATAAGGCGCGTCTGATAGAGAAGATCGCCGAGCTGGTAAAAGAGAAGAAGCTGGAGGGGATCTCCGAGCTGCGTGATGAGTCGGACAAGGATGGTATGCGTATGGTGGTTGAGTTAAAGCGCGGCGAAGTGGCCGAGGTGGTACTCAATAATCTCTACAAACAGACCGTGATGCAGAATGTCTTCGGCATCAATATGGTGGCGCTGCTAGACGGTCAGCCCAAGCTGCTCAACCTCAAGCAGATGCTGGAGGCCTTCATCCGCCACCGCAAAGAGGTGGTGACCCGTCGTACCATCTTTGAACTGCGCAAGGCACGCGAGCGAGCCCATGTGCTGGAAGGTCTGGCGGTAGCACTGGCCAATATCGACCCCATCATCGCCCTGATCAAGGCCGCGCCCAATCCCGCCGAGGCGAAGGCGGGACTGCTCGCCAGGGGCTGGGCACCGGGTGTGGTGATCGATATGTTGTCGCGTGCCGGGGCCGACGCCTCCCGCCCCGATGGACTGGCCAGGGAGTTTGGTCTGGTGGAGGGTAATTACCACCTCTCCGAGACCCAGGCCCAGGCGATCCTGGATCTGCGTCTGCACCGACTGACCGGTCTTGAGCAAGACAAGATTATTAATGAATACAAAGAGTTGCTCGATGTTATTGAGGGACTACTTGAGATTCTGAATAGCGCGGTTCGCCTGATGGAGGTGATTCGTGAAGAGCTGGAGGCAGTGCGTGAGCAGTTCGGTGACAAGCGCCGTACTGAGATCATAAATACCAAGCTGGATCTGACGCTGGAAGACCTGATCAGCGAAGAGGATGTGGTGGTGACCCTCTCCCATGAGGGTTACGCCAAGTCACAACCGCTGACCGATTACCGGGCGCAGAAGCGCGGCGGGCGCGGAAAGTCGGCCACCGCCACCAAGGACGAAGATTTCATCGACAAGATGTTCGTGGCGAATACCCACGACACCATCCTCTGCTTCTCCAGCCGTGGTCGGGTCTACTGGCTCAAGGTCTATGAGCTGCCGCAGGCGGGTCGTGCCGCACGCGGCAAGCCCATCGTTAACCTGCTGCCGCTGGAAGATGGCGAACGCATTAACGCCATCCTGCCGGTACGTGAGTTCACCGAGGGGCAGTATGTCTTCATGGCGACCGCTGCCGGTACTGTGAAGAAGACCCCGCTGATAGATTTCTCACGCCCACGCGCCAGTGGCATTATTGCGGTCGATCTGCTGGACGATGATCAGCTGGTTGGCGTGGCACTGACCGACGGGCAGCGCGACATTCTGCTCTTCTCCAGCGCCGGTAAGGTGGTGCGCTTCAAGGAGGAGAAGGTGCGCTCCATGGGGCGTGTCTCGCGCGGTGTGCGCGGTATCCGTCTTGGCGAGGGGCAGAAGGTGATCTCGCTGATCGTCGCCGATGAGGGCGAGGTACTGACCGCCACCGAGAACGGTTACGGTAAACGTACGCCGATGGATGACTATCCGCTCAAGGGTCGTGGTGGACAGGGTGTGATCGCCATCCAGACCACGGATCGTAACGGCGCGGTAGTCGGTGCGGTGCTGGTCACCGAGGCCGAGGAGATCATGTTGATCACCGATGGCGGCACGCTGGTGCGTACCCGCGTCGCCGAGGTCTCGTCGATGAGCCGCAACACCCAGGGTGTACGTCTGATTAATCTGACCAAGAATGAAAAGCTGATCGGTCTTGAGCGTATTGCCGAGACCGATGAGGAAGAGAATGAGGAGGAGGGTGAGGACGCTACTGAAGAGTAGGGCTGAACCCTTTTACTAACAATAAATAGATAGAGGATATTCCATGTCACGTGTATTCAATTTCAGCGCCGGTCCGGCAATGTTGCCGCAGGCAGTGATCGAAAGAGCTCAGCAGGAGTTGCTGGACTGGAACGGCAGCGGTATGTCGGTGATGGAAATGAGCCATCGCGGCAAGGAGTA
>JAPHRL010000207.1 GCA_026195755.1 Kangiella sp.
CAAAGTAACGGATAGCCATTCAATCTGCCAACCTTTACTGTCGACCAATAATGTCTGATGAAAAAATATCCCAGTGATTAAAAAAGCCGGGGCAATAATAGCGGGCAAAATTATCCAGAACCGCCAATCACTCATAACCTGCTTGCGAGTCCAGTCATTATTTTCTGCCAGCTCACTTACACCGTCGGTATCACGCTTAATGGGTTCTAGCTTTGCTTTGTGTAAACACCACATCATGAATGGAAACATCACCAGGCTACTCACTAAGGCATAAAGATGCCAGCTACTGGTATGCCCGTAATTGAGCAACAAATGCACCGCCATAATCGGCAACACAATTTCACCCGCACCCATCCCCTGTAGCGCCAAACTCACGGCCTTACCTCTATGATTCGGCATGTAACGCATCAAAGTAGTGACAGCGATATGGGTCATCAACCCCTGGCCACATAGACGAATGCCCAAGTAAGCAATAAATAACATCCATAAATTGGTGCTACTGGCAAACACCACACAGGCAGCCACCAAGCCAATCACTACCAAAGTGGTGAATTTCTTTACTGGAATATCATCAATCTTGGCGCCAACAAAAAACAGAGTAAAACCGCTGATCAAGGTTGCAACCGAATAGACCAGGCTTAGATTATCTTTCTCTAACAATAAGTTAGCGATCAAATCCTTATTAAATAGGGAGATAAAGAAGGTCTGCCCAAGGTTGCCCAAAAAGACACAGAGAAAACCGAATAGCAGTAAATATTTGTTGGATTTTACAAACTGAAGGTAATTCATAGAAGGCGAACACTAAGTTCTAGAATGACTGTGGTCGCGTATTATAGAGATTGTTGCTCAAGAACTCTAACCAGCTGGTGAAATTATCCATTAAAAAAGGCACGAGATGTGCCTTTTTTAAGATGACGGCTCGGCTTAAGACAACCAGCCACGGCTTTTACTAAAATTCGAGAACCATAATAGGAATATACCCACAATCGACAATACTGCTGGCAATGCTGCGGCTTGTGAACCTAAAAGCTCGATACTGTTACTCATAAACAAAATGTAACTAGCTTGCACTAGAATCGCCAGTAATGAGATAAGGAAAAACAATTGAGCCACACTTTTCCTGAGCAGCAATAAAATACTGCCTAAAACACCTGAAAAAACAGCTGTTGCGAAAGCGCCCGTGACCCAAGCAGGAGTTGCATTGTGCAGTTGCTGCATTGCCTCATCCATTTGTGCAAAAGCTTCTGGTGTGATTAAACGCATACTAATGTATTGATAGACTCCAACAAGATTCCAGGCCAAAGATAATATGGCAATAACCCAGAACCACATAGGTAACTTATTCATAACTATTTCCCCCATTGTTGTGACTTTTTTATTTAAAAGCTTTAGTGTTATACCTTAACTTTCATCTTTATATCAATTGGTTATTATTCTTCCTGCACTTCATTCAACCCCATCGCTATCCATGATGACAGCAAACACATTACCGTCATCACTATCATCACAGCTCGCAAACCAAAATACTCTGCGATCACACTAAACACAGCACCAGCTAATAGCAGAATGCCAATTATGGTATTTGATAGTGCGGTATAAGCGGCACGATTATCAGCATCGGCCATATCCACAAGGTGAGTGGAACGTCCTAAACGGACGCCGTGATAAGCAATCATTAAGATGAACAGTAATGCAGGGAGGACAATAAATTCCTGCAATAAATTTTGCCAGTCGAGCATGGCGGTCATAGCCAACGCCAAGGCCGCAAATAGCCCAGAATAAATTAAAACTCTGCGACTCGATTGATCCGATAAATGACCCCACACATAACTGCTTAACAAGCTCGCCAATGCCGAGGCTAGCACCAATGAACCTAAACCACTGAGTCCATTTGCTATTCCACTTTCTCCGCCTAAGGTCACCATAAATGGTGGTGCCAACGCAGTAGCAATCAACAAACCTCGCACAACAATAAATCGAACTAATTGCTTATCCTTAACCAATAAAGATAAATTTTCGCGCGCTACCGTTAACGGATTGCCACCACCTTTGGTTGCGCCTTTTTCTTCCGCTAAGCTTGTGAAAATAACACTGGCAAAAATCCATAAAGCGCCAGCCACCAATAAACCACCGAGCACCAAACTTTGCCTTTCTAACCAACCAGAACTGAGCAATAAAGCGTAAGCGATCACAGCACCTGCAGCAATCGACGCAGCCATGCCGGTGGTACGGCCGCGCATCGACTTTGAAACGGTTTTGCCTAACACATCTTTATAAGAAACTGAGCAGACACTTCGCGCCACCGCCAGAATTGCAAGTAATCCCAGTATCACCCACCCAGCCATTTCTGGTGCTAAAAAAATAGCGCTTAATGCCATCCCTACTGCGCAAGCGCCCTGCACAAAACTGCCAACAGCCCATGCCCATTTCCGTTGCGGCATACGCCGCAACGCACCCGCAGTAAACAGTTGCGGCAACAGAGCACCTGCTTCGCGAATAGGCACTAACAAACCGATCATAAATGACGAAGCACCCAGCACGGACAGTAACCAACTCAATATGAGTTTAGGATCAATCAGCCCATCCGCTATCTTTGTCGAGGTGAGCGAAATGACGTGAGTAACAACGTTTTTAGGTTGATGACGGCAGGCCGAGTCGGGAATATCTTTGCAGACGCGACCATCGTCTTCTGAGGTGAGGGATTGATAAACCGCCTCCAAAGTGGAGGCGGTTTCATTTGAGTTTACTTGAGCTTTTGATGACTCAGTCATAAAACTCCTGTGATAAATAGTTACTTAATTAGCTTATTTAATGTCACTCCCGCGAAGGCGGGAGTCCATAAAAACTTAATTGCACAAATAGACTCCCGCCTTCGCGGGAGTGACAATACTTATTTTGATATGATTATCTTTTAAGCCTCATTAATAAACTGACGTAACACGTAATGGAGAATACCGCCGTTTTTGTAGTATTCGAGTTCTACACGTGAGTCGAGTCGCGAAACCGCTTCAAACTTGATAACTTTATCGGATTCGTCATTGGCGATGGCTTCAACCTGAACCGTTTGCCCAGTAGAAATACCTTTATCCAGCCCAAGGATATTGAACGTTTCATCGCCACGCAGACCTAAAGTTTCTGCATCTTCGCCCGGCTTAAACTGCAATGGCAGAACGCCCATGCCAACCAGGTTGCTACGGTGAATTCGTTCATAACTTTCCGCAATCACTGCTTTAATCCCAAGCAAGGTTGTACCTTTAGCCGCCCAGTCTCGCGATGAACCGCTGCCGTACTCTTTACCGGCTAACACCACTAAAGGTGTGTTTGATTCGTGATACCTGGTTGCTGCATCAAACACTGTCATGGTTTCGCCCGTTGGAATAAATCGTGTGTAACCACCTTCTTTATCCACCAGTTGGTTTTTAATCCGTACATTGGCGAAAGTGCCTCGCACCATCACCTCGTCATTACCACGACGCGAACCGTATGAATTGAACAGTCGTTTTTCAACGCCCTTCTGCGTAAGGTATTGACCGGCAGGTGAATTTTCAGAGAAGCCACCTGCAGGTGAAATATGATCGGTGGTAATTGAATCGCCCAGTTTGAGAAGCACTCTTGCTCCTTCAATGTTGCCGGGCTGCTCAATTTCAGGTTTTAAACCCTGGAAGAATGGCGCCTGCTTGATGTACGTTGATTGATCATCCCATTGATAAACTTTATCTTTTGAAACCTCCATATTGCGCCATTGCTCGTTACCTTCGAAAATTTCGCCATAACTTTTTGCATAATCGGCGGGCGTTAATACTTCGCTCATCACAGCGCCAATTTCTTCATTGGATGGCCATAAATCCTTAAAGTAAACCGGCTTATCATCAACCGTGTATGTGACAGGCTCGCTTTTGAAATCAATATCGACGCGACCGGCTAAGGCGTAAATAACAACCAACATCGGCGACATCAGGAAATTCATTTTGACATCAGGATGCACACGAGCCTCGAAGTTGCGGTTACCCGATAATACCGATGACACAATCAAGTCATTCTCTTTAACCGCTTTAGCGACCGGATCTGGCAAAGGCCCAGAATTACCAATACAAGAAGTACAGCCATAACCCACCAAGAAG
>JAPHRL010000073.1 GCA_026195755.1 Kangiella sp.
CACCTGAAGTGCGAATGAAAGACTGCGATCATCACGGAGTTCACGTGCAGGTATTGTCCACCGTACCGATCATGTTCAACTACTGGGCCAAGCCAGAAGACACACTCGATTTATCGCGCTTTCTTAATGATCACATCGCTGAAGTGGTCGAGCGTTACCCTACTCGCTTTGTGGGTCTTGGCACTTTGCCGATGCAGTCACCCAAACTGGCGATTCAAGAATTAGAGCGATGCGTAAAAGAGTTGGGGCTGGCAGGTGTGCAAATTGGTTCTCATATCAATGACTGGAATCTCAACGACGAAAACCTGTTTGAAGTATTTGCCGCGGCAGAAGAATTAGGCGCAGCTGTTTTTGTTCATCCGTGGGATATGGTCGGCAAAGAGAAAATGCAGAAATACTGGATGCCCTGGTTAGTAGGTATGCCTGCGGAAAGTTCTCTGGCCATATGCTCAATGATTTTTGGTGGCGTGTTAGAACGCTTACCCAACTTGAGAATTGCTTTTGCTCATGGTGGCGGAAGCTTTCCTGCAACTCTAGGCCGTATCGAACATGCTTATGAAGTACGCCCTGACTTGATGCGTGTTGATAATGATCATCATCCGCGCAAATACCTTGAGCAAATTTATCTCGATACACTAGTACATGACCCAAAGATGCTTGAATATCTGGTCGACTTAATGGGCCCGCAGAAACTTGCGCTCGGTACTGATTATCCATTCCCATTAGGTGAGCTTGAGCCGGGTAAACTAATCGAGTCCATGAACTATGATACAGCGATTGCTGATCGTTTGTTGCATGGTACAGCGCTGGAGTGGCTCAATCTGGATAAAGGACGCTTTCTCAAATGAGTAAGTTCAACCTAATCACAGAGCTTATGGGCAAGCGTTATCAGGTGGATATAGAACATCCGCACTCAATAGCGATTGCTTTAAACTTTGATGGCGAGCAGCCTAATCATTTTGGTGCCGACACCGCCAAGCGACAGCCGCTCCAGGCTGGCAGTTTTATTGGAGACACCACCAAGGGCGGAAGCTGTAATGTTGACTCGATTCAATTAGTTCCCCATTGCAATGGCACCCATACAGAATCGATTCACCATATCAGTAATCAAAAGGTCTCTGTCGGAGCGATTTTCAACCAGAGCCTGAGCATCGCTTGCGTAATTAGCATTGAACCCAAGCTGGCAGAAGCCACTAACGATAGCTACTTCCCGACTCTTCAAGATGCAGATAGAGTTATTGATAAAGCACAGCTGCAAGCGGCTCTTAACAATGAAACTCTTCAACATATTGAGAGCTTAGTCGTTCGCTGTGTTCCCAATCATGATGTCAAAAAGTCATACCGGTACGATGATACCAATCAGCCACCATTCTTCACACAAGAAGCCATGATGTGGTTGGCAGACAGTCCTATTAAGCACTTATTGGTAGACTTCCCCTCAGTGGACAAAATGTATGATGAAGGTCATCTCACCAATCATCACATCTACTGGAACTTGGAAGCTGATAGTCATCAGCTGACAGACACCGCACGTTGCGATAGAACCATTACCGAAATGATATTTGTGCCAGACGATATTGCTGATGGCATCTATTGCTTAAACCTGCAAATACCCGCATTTGAATTAGACGCTGCACCAAGCCGCCCGATTCTTTACCCATTAATTGAATGTTCTGAAACACATTCAGAACAAGAACAATAAAGCATTAAGAAGAAACCATTATGAGCACTATTTTTTCACTTGAGCATGCGCAACAACTCGATCAGCAGGATCCGTTAAAGCAGATGCGTGAACAATTTCATATTCCGAAACAAGACAATGGTGATGATGAAATTTATTTGTGCGGTAACTCGCTTGGCTTACAGCCAAAACGCACACAGGAATACTTGAACTATGAGCTAAGCCAGTGGCAAAAGCTGGGCGTTAAAGGTCACTTTTCCGGTGACTTCCCATGGATGCCCTACCATGAATTTTTAACCGAAGAGTCAGCCAAACTAGTTGGTGCTAAAAACGCCGAAGTGGTTTGTATGAATTCATTGACTGCTAATCTGCACTTCATGATGGTTAGTTTCTATCGCCCAACTCAGACGCGCAATAAAATCCTGATTGAAGATCATGCCTTCCCTTCAGATCATTATGCGGTTGAATCACAGATCCGATTCCATGGTTTTGATCCTGACCAATCTATGATTCTAGCAAAACCACGCGAAGGCGAAGAGACTTTACGGACTGAAGACCTCCTCAACCTGATTGAACTGCACGGTGACGAGATTGCGCTTATTATGTTGCCTGGCGTTCAATATTACACAGGCCAGGTTCTGGACATGAAAACCATTACCGCAGCTGGTCATGCCAAAGGCTGTATGGTGGGTTTCGATTTGGCCCATGCTACCGGCAACATTCCGATGAGTTTGCATGACTGGGATGTGGATTTTGCC
>JAPHRL010000269.1 GCA_026195755.1 Kangiella sp.
GTTTATCGATCTGGATAACTTCAAACGTATTAATGACTCATTGGGACATGGTATTGGGGATGAACTGCTGATCTATGTGGCAAAGATTTTGCAGGAAATTGTCAGTGAAGAGCACGGAATGGTCGCTCGTTTGGGCGGCGATGAGTTTACTGTACTGTTGCAAGAGGTAGATACCTGGAATAAACCGGCTAAAATTGCGCAGTCGATTTTAGATGAATTTGCAAAGCCTTTGACACTTTCTACGGCAGATGTTGTGGTTTCGCCCAGTATCGGCATTGTGATGTATCCCGAAAATGGCACCTCTGCCGAAGAGTTGCTGAAAAACGCCGACACAGCCATGTATTACGCTAAGAAAAAAGGCAAAAACACCTACCAGTTCTATACCCGTCAGATGAATGAACAAGCCAAGCTGCGAATAACGCTAGAAGGTGAGTTACGACAAGCTATCGAAAAAGATGAGTTTGTGATGTTCTATCAACCGAAGGTGAGTCTGCAAACTGGAAAAATTACCGGTATGGAAGCCTTGGTTCGCTGGCGTAATCCGCGACGCGGACTGGTCCTGCCCGGCGAGTTTATTTCATTGGCAGAAGAGGCTGGATTTATCATTCCGATAAGTCAGCGGGTGATTGAAAAAACCTGCCTGCAAATCCGTGACTGGCAAAATCGTGGTATTTTCCACGGCAAAGTGGCGGTTAACCTGTCTGCCGTCCAGTTCTATCATGAAAACTTGTGGGAAACGGTCAAAAATGCACTGCATTTGGCTAAAATCGAGCCGGATGCTTTGGAATTTGAAATCACCGAAGGAATGGTGATGGAAGATTTAGCTCAGTCTTTGCAGCAGATGCGTACCTTGCGTGAGATGGGGATTAGCCTGGCGCTGGATGATTTTGGGGTAGGCTATTCCTCTCTCGGCAACTTGAAGGATTTCCCAATTGACACTCTGAAGATTGACCGAACCTTTGTCTGGGATCTGGAAGACTCTGATCGGGATCGCAATCTGGTGGCTTCGATAGTGACGCTGGCTCATAATCTCGATATTAAGGTGGTAGCAGAAGGGGTGGAAAATCGTAATCAGGTGGACGCGTTGCGCGAAATGGGCTGTGAAGAAATTCAAGGCTTCATCTTCAGTCGCCCAGTTCCGCCTTGGGATATTGAAACTATGCTGAATATTAAGGACTTTGATCTGGACCAATTTATTAGTCAGAACGAATCGGACTAATTCTACTAATCTAAAACTGGAATTTGCATAAATTTGGCCACAATGCCCGAATTTATTGCCTTACAAAGGAAAAAACTGAGTAAAAAACAGGCAAATCATTTGATTGGTCAGGGCGGGTCTGCGACAATATCTGCCCTAAAAAATGCTGCCCTTTGAGGAGACCTCATGTCACTGTCAGGTAACGACATGCTTACCCGTTTTCAACTTGCTAACGCCATCCGCGCATTGAGTATGGATGCGGTGCAAAAAGCCAAATCCGGTCACCCTGGAGCGCCGATGGGTATGGCTGATATCGCTGAAGTTCTTTGGAATGATTATCTGACCCATAACCCGGCAAACCCAGACTGGGTTAATCGTGACCGCTTTGTGATGTCAAATGGCCACGGCTCCATGCTAATCTATTCGTTACTGCATCTCACAGGCTATGACCTATCGATTGATGATCTGAAGAACTTCCGCCAATTGCATTCAAAAACACCTGGTCACCCAGAATTCGGTTATACCCCTGGCGTGGAAACCACTACTGGCCCATTAGGGCAAGGTATTGCCAATGCGGTGGGTTTTGCGATTGCCGAAAAGAAGCTGGCAGCAGAATTCAATAAACCTGACCATGACATTATCGACCATTTCACTTATGTGTTCATGGGTGATGGTTGCATGATGGAAGGCATTTCTCATGAAGTCTGTTCATTGGCGGGCACTTTAGGTCTTGGCAAGTTAATCGCTTTCTATGATGACAACGGCATCTCAATTGATGGTGAAGTGGATGGCTGGTTCTCTGACGATACGCCAAAGCGCTTCGAAGCTTATGGCTGGCAGGTGATTCCAGCGGTAGATGGTCATGATCCAGAGGCTATCAAGGCAGCCATCGAAGAAGCACGTGCGGATAGCGAGCGTCCAACCCTGATTTGCTGCAAAACCATCATTGGTTTCGGCTCGCCTAACAAGCAAGGCAAAGAAGAGTGTCACGGAGCGCCACTAGGTGATGATGAAATTGAATTGGCCCGTAAACAGTTGAACTGGCCGCACCCAGCATTTGAAGTTCCAGAAAGCATTCAAGATCAATGGAACGCACGCCAAGTTGGTCAGCAGCAGGAAGCTGACTGGAATAAGAAATTTATTGCTTACAAAGAAGCGTTTCCAGAGTTAGGCAGTGAGCTTGAGCGTCGTTTAAGCCGTCGCCTACCTGAAGACTTTGCCGAACAGGCTCAGGCCTATATTGCTAAGCTGCAAGAAGAAGGCCCGGTAGTTGCTTCACGTAAAGCCTCACAAATGGCAATCAACGCCTATGCACCATTATTGCCTGAGTTAGTTGGCGGTTCTGCCGACTTGGCAGGTTCTAACCTGACCATTCATAGCCACTCCAAAGGCATTGAAGCGAAAGATGCCAGTGGTAATTATGTGTATTATGGTGTGCGTGAGTTTGGTATGTGCGCCATCATGAATGGTATGGCCATACACGGTGGTTTGATGCCTTATGGCGGCACCTTCCTGATCTTCTCCGA
>JAPHRL010000183.1 GCA_026195755.1 Kangiella sp.
CAGAATCCGAAGCTCGAGATTCAATGGAGCTTTCTTTACGCTGGGCCAAGCGCAGTAAAGTTGCTCATGAAGCCAGTAATAAAGCCGCGCTGTTTGGCATCGTGCAGGGGGGCATGTATCCGCACTTACGCAAAGAGTCTCTGGCGGGCCTTACTGAAATCGGTTTTGATGGTTATGCCATTGGTGGTCTGTCGGTAGGCGAGCCTAAAGATGAAATGCTTAAAGTGTTGGATAATCTAACGAGTGAGATGCCGCAAGATAAGCCGCGCTATCTCATGGGCGTTGGCAAGCCTGAGGATATCGTGGAAGCAGTGCGTCGTGGTGTCGATATGTTTGACTGTGTGATGCCGACTCGTAATGCTCGAAATGGCCACCTTTTCACCAGCGTAGGGGTTGTAAAACTGCGTAATAGCCACAATAAAACGGATACTGGCCCGCTGGATGAGGCTTGTGATTGCTATACCTGTACCAACTATAGTCGTGCTTACCTGCATCACCTGGATAAGTGTAATGAGATATTGGGTGCTAAGCTCAATACCATTCATAATTTACGCTACTATCAAAATCTGATGAGCGGATTGCGAAAGGCGATTGAAACAGGTACATTGTGCGACTTTGTTGAAGATTTTTATACGAAACAGGGCAAGCCTGTTCCGTCATTAAATAAATAATTAACTAATTGATAATATTAAACTATAGAGGTAATTCCAGATGTTTCTAGCAACTGCTGCACCACAAGGTGGTGGTTTAATGAGCTTCCTTGTGATGTTCGTCCCTTTGATTCTTATTATGTATTTTATGATGATTCGTCCTCAACAAAAGAAGATGAAGCAACATAAAGAAATGGTTTCAAGCTTGGAAAAAGGCGATGAAGTCATGACTACGGGTGGTATTTTAGGCCGTATTAGCAAGATTAAAGATGATTTTATTGTTGTAAGTATTGCTGATGGTATTGAAATAAAGTTCCAAAAAGCAGCCATTGCGCAAACTTTGCCAAAAGGCACCATAAAGTCAATCGACGAATAATACTTAGCCGCCCGACATGTTACAAGCTTGTTCGGGCGGTTTGTTTTTATACCCGGGCATAAACTATGTTTACTGATCAATCCAATCAAAAGTTATTACCGATCAACACTTATCCAAAGTGGAAGTATGTGCTGATTCTTTTCGTTATCGCTATCTCTCTTCTGTATGCCGCTCCCAATATTTATGGTGAAGATCCAGCTGTTCAATTGTCTGCTCTTCGCGATGCAACAATTACAGAGCAGCAGGTTGAGCAAGTTGAAGCTGCTTGGAAGGAGCAGGGAGTGCCAACTAAAGCTATTGAGCGTGATGGTGAAAAACTGGTAATAGCTCGATTCCAATCCAATGAAGAGCAACTGCAAGCGCGCGAGATTGCCAATAAGGTTTTAAATCCATCTCTTGACAATCAGGACTATGTCGTTGCGCTAAACCTTGCAGCAGCTACCCCTGATTGGCTGTCATCGCTTGGTGGTAAACCTATGAAGCTTGGCCTTGACTTGCGCGGGGGGATTCACTTCCTGATGCAGGTGGACATGGAACAGGCCATGGCGCGTCAGCAAGAGCAGTTACGTCGAGATTTTATTGAGTCATTGACCGCTGAAAAGCCATCAATTCGCGGTCGAGTTGAAACCATAGATAATGGTCTAGTGATCAGCTTTCGTAATCAAGAAGATGCAGAACGGGCTTTTTCAGTTTTATATAAGAATTTTATTGATCGAATTGATATTAAGTTAGCTGAGCAAAATAATCGTCCGATTGTTCGTGCTACTTTTAATCAAACTAAATTACAGGCCATTCAAGATAATGCGATTGACCAAAACCGTTTGATTTTAAGTAATCGTGTTAACTCGTTAGGTGTTGCAGAACCATTAATTCAACGCCAAGGTAGTGACCGAATCGTCGTTCAACTGCCTGGTGTGCAAGATTCCGCCTTAGCGAAACGAATTCTTGGTGCAACCGCAACGCTTGAGTTCCGTTTAGTTAATCACGAGGCGGATGTCGTCGCAGCCCAACAAGGTCGTGTGCCCGCTGGTAGTAAATTGTTTGATTCGGATCGCGGACCAATGGTGGTTTATGATGAAGTGCAGGTTTCCGGTGATCACTTAACGGATGCATTCGCAAGTTTTCATCCGCAAAATAACCAACCAATCGTTTCCGTAAGGTTAGACGGTGAAGGTGGTGCTCGCATGTTACGCACCACGACTGAAAATCGTGGCAACTCCTTGGCTATGATTCTTAAAGAGTCTGTGCCAGTTTTTCAAATTAAAGATGGTAAGCGTGAACTAGTGAAATCAAATGTCGTAGAGACTCTGGTTAGCGCTCCTCGTATTAATGGTGCTTTTAGTACGGATTTCTTTATAGAAGGGCCTGACTTTACCGCTGCTAACACTAAAGATTTAGCGACTCAACTACGCTCAGGAGCTTTAATCGCTCCTACATTTATTGTTGAAGAGCGGACCATTGGGGCTTCTCTTGGCGCTGAAAACATTGAGAAGGGTGTTCTATCTGTCATCATAGGCTTTTCAGCTGTGGTGCTGTTCATGCTGCTTTATTACAAGGCTTTCGGTCTTGTTGCAAATATCGCATTGATGCTGAATGTTGTGATTATTGTTGCTGTGATGTCCATTCTTGGAGCAACCTTAACGCTACCAGGTATTGCCGGTATCGTATTAACAGTGGGTATGGCTGTTGATGCTAACGTCATTATCTTTGAACGTATACGTGAAGAGCTCAGGCATGGAGTCATCCCTGCTCAGGCAATTGACAAAGGTTATTCGCAGGCCCTATCCACTATTGCTGATGCTAATATAACAACTGCAATCGCTGCAATTATCCTTTATGCAGTTGGCACCGGCGCGGTTAAAGGCTTTGCCATTACGTTATTCATTGGTATTTTGACTTCAATGTTCACGGCAATCTTAGTCAGCCGCGGTATCGTTAACCTGACTTGTGGCCATGGCAAGAAGCCATCCAAAGTTTGGATCTAAGAGGAGTATTACGATGAGTTTTTTAAATGAAGATACTAATTATGATTTCCTCAAAGTCCGCAAGTTTGCGTTTGCGCTATCTGTAATTTTAATTATTGCTTCGATTGTATCTTTTTTCACTAAAGGCCTAAATTACGGGCTGGATTTTACTGGCGGTACTCTGGTTGAAGTAGGCTATGAGCAAGATGCTGACTTATCTAAGATTCGCCAACAGTTAGATGAAATTAAGATTAATGGTGCCATAGTACAAAACTTTGGTTCGGCTAAAGTTGTGCAAATCAGAATGCCGCAGCAGGACCATATTGAGAATGCAAAGGTTAGTGATGTGGTTCTTGCTGCCTTGGCAAATGACGGTTCAAAAGTCATTAAACGTGACCAGTCGTTTGTTGGTCCGGTTGTGGGTGAGGAGTTAAAGGAGCAGGGCGGGTTAGCCATGCTCGTGGCTCTAATCTGTATCATGATTTACGTTGCACTACGTTTTGAGTGGAAGTTTTCGGTCGGATCCGTTGCTGCGTTAGCACATGACGTTATTATAGTGGTCGGTTTCTTCTCAATTACATCGGTGGAATTTGATCTGACGGTATTAGCGGCATTGCTTGCGGTTATTGGTTACTCGTTAAACGATACCATCGTGGTTTTTGACCGTATTCGTGAAAACTTTCTTTTGATGCGCAAAGCAACGCCAAAAGAAGTAATCAATAACTCTATCAATCTGACTTTATCGCGTACTGTAATGACCTCTTTAACAACAATGCTGGTTTTATTGGCCTTGTTCTTCTTTGGTGGACAAACCATTCACTCCTTCGCAGAAGCTCTGATTGTTGGTGTTCTGGTGGGTACTTATTCTTCGGTTTTCATTGCAAGCCCTACAACGCTTGCTCTGGGCGTTAGCAAAGAAGACTTGATGCCGCCAGAAATTGAGAAGGAAGGTGAGGAGTTTGATGCTCCATAATTGTTATTAGTAACACTTTCTTTTATATTAGAACGGCTTAGTATACAAACTAAGCCGTTTTTTTATATGAGGAAAATCTATTGTGATGGCTGAACAATCGAATCAACCTAAAGAGCCCGATACCAGTAGTTCTCTTGCCGAGCAAACTCTGGGCAACATTGAGTCTTATTTGCCAGACTTTATTATTCCTTTATGGGATAAGTTACAGACTAACCCTTGGATTTTATCCATTATTGTTTTAGTACTTGGCTTTTTCATTGCCAAAGGTGTTCAGTGGTTTATAAAGTCATTAATTGGGAAAATTGCTGAAAAAACGCCTGGTGACTTTGATGATAAATTAGCCCCACTTCTCAGTAAGACTGCCTTTACTTTTATTTTCTTTTTAACGGTTATTGTTTCTATAGAAGCGCTCGATTTGTCAGAGGGAGTAGACCGATTTCTGAAGCGATTTGTTATCTCAATTCTAATTTTATCCTTGATGTCGAAGTTGCTCAAGGCAACAAAGTTAGTATTGAATGCTCTTGCCAATAGTAAAAACCGATTTAAGTTTATTGAAGAAAGAACTATTCCTATTCTCGATATTTCCTCGAAAATACTGATTGTTGGCGCTGCGCTTTACTTTTTGATTCTTTCTTGGGGTATTGACCCAACAGCTTGGTTGGCCTCTGCGGGTATCATTGGTATTGCTGTCGGTTTTGCGGCTAAGGATACTCTAGCAAACTTATTTTCGGGTTTCTTCATTGTTGCTGACTCACCTTATAAATTGGGAGACTATATCATTCTCGATGCTGCTGAACGGGGGCGAGTAACTCATGTTGGCATTCGTAGTACGCGGCTGTTAACTCGTGATGATGTCGAAATCACAATTCCTAATTCAGTGATTGGTAATGCTAAAATTGTTAATGAAAGTGGCGGACCTTGGGAAAAAACACGCATTCGAGTGGATGTTGGTGTGTCTTATGATTCCGATCTCGAGTTTGTTCAGGGCGTATTAATGGACTTGGTTAAAGAGCGTGATGACATAGCCAATAATCCGGCCCCTAGAGTTCGCTACCGGGCTTTTGGTGGTTCAAGTATCGACCTACAGTTAATGGCATGGATTAACTATCCAGAACAGAAAGGTTTGATAACACATAAGTTGATTATGGATATTCATAAGACATTTAAAGAGCATGCAATTGAGATTCCTTACTCAAAACACGACTTATATCTAAAGGAGTTGCCTGTTGCTAAGGATTAGTCTTTTTATTTTGCTGGTATTGTCGTATCAGCTAGAGGCAAAAGAGGGCTCTTATGAGTCCTGTGGCTTGAATCATAAAGCGCGTGAGCTAGCTAGACTGATAATAACGAATAAAGATCAAAAGCGCCCCATTTTGCAGTGTAATGCTTTATTAGCAGAAGTCGCTTATAAAAAAGCGAAGGAAATGGCTAAAGAAGGAAAAGTTTCACACAATGGTCCGGGCGGAATGCCGGACCAGCGTTTAATAGATGCAGGTTATCCATTATCTTTGCCAGCGTCAGTCGTGGGTACTAATCATGTGGAATCCGTAATGGGGGGAGCAACCCATGCTGAGGAAGTGCTGGATTATTTTGCGAACTCTTACGCACATCGAATACATATATTTGGTGAACACCCATTTTATCTTGAGCAATTTGAAATTGGTATCGGTTATACCGAGGAGTGGCATAGCCCCCATATCGATTATTGGGTGGTATACATTGCTAAGGCAGGAAGGCTAACCATTGAGTATGGTGATAGAGATCCGCTGAAAGAAACTAAATATCTTGGGGTTTATAAAAAGTAGTAAATATTAAATAGTAATAAAAAGGAGGCTTAAGCCTCCTTTTTTAGGTATAAACTTATGATTTTACAGATGCAAATAGGTCATGCTGATCAGCGGCTTCAATAGTCACTTCGACAAATTGACCTTCTATTAAGTTTTCAAAGCCTCCATCAATGATAACCTTGCCATCAATTTCTGGGGCGTCAGCACTTGAGCGTGCCAAGGCACAGTCTTCGTAAAGTTCATCGACCAGAACCGTCATTACCTTGCCTATCTTTTGCTGCAATTTATTAGCACTGATGGCTTCCTGAACAGCCATGAAGCGAGCTAGACGTTCTTCTTTAATATCCTCAGGGACTGGATTTGGCAATTCATTTGCACTTGCTCCATCAACTGGAGAATATTTAAAGCAGCCAACGCGGTCTAGCTGAGCCACTTCAAGGAAATCTAATAACTCTTGAAACTCTTCTTCCGTCTCGCCCGGAAAGCCAACAATGAAGGTGCTACGAATGGTAATGTCTGGGCAAATATCGCGCCATTTTTGAACCCGCTCAAGGACATTGTTGATATCACCGGGACGCTTCATTAACTTCAATATTCGCGGGCTGGCATGCTGAAACGGAATATCCAGGTAGGGTAGAATATTACCTTCTGCCATTAGAGGGATAATCTCATCAACATGTGGATACGGATAAACATAGTGTAATCGCACCCAAACGTTATCCAGCTGACCTAGGGCTTCACACATATCTTTCATACGTGTTTTTACAGGTTGACCCTGCCAGAAATCCATTGCATATTTTTTGTCGACGCCATATGCGCTGGTGTCCTGAGACACAACCAGCAATTCCTTAACGCCAGCTTTTACCAATCGTTCGGCTTCATCAAGTACCTGACCCACTGGGCGACTATCAAGCTTGCCACGCATTGATGGAATGATGCAGAAACTGCATTTGTGGTTACAGCCTTCGGAAATCTTTAAATAGGCGTAATGGCGAGGTGTCAGTTTAATGCCCTGTGGAGGCACAAGGTCAATAAAAGGGTCATGAGCTGTCTTGGGCGGTAAATGTTCGTGTACGGCGGTTAAGACCTGCTCATATTGAGCTGGACCGCTAACACTTAAAACGCCAGGATGAATTTCTCGAATGTCGTTTTCTTGGGCACCTAAACAGCCAGTGACAATCACTTTTCCGTTTTCATTCAATGCCTCGCCAATCGCTTCCAATGACTCTTGTTTGGCTGCATCAATAAAACCACAGGTATTGACCACAACAATATTAGCGTCCTGGTAGGTCGGTACTATGTCGTAACCCTCTGTTCTCAGTTGCGTAAGGATGCGCTCAGAGTCTACCAGAGCTTTAGGACAGCCAAGGCTGATAAAACCGACTTTATTGGCGGGAGTTGGGGTTTTTGATGCAGAATTAGTAGCCATAACTGATAGGGTACTCGAAATGCTCTAAAAGGGGCTGTATTTTAGCGCAGCCCCTGAAATTGACACAAGTTAATAAGCTCACGTTTTGTTTGATAAATAGACTAAACGTTTAATATGTTGGTTATTTTTTTAGCTGGTAACAGGGGACATAGCGCTCGTAATCAAGCTTCATACGTTTCTGTTCTACAAATGCCTCTAATAATTCGTCTAACTCTTGCATGATGTCTTTATTACCATCAAGCTGGTAGGGGCCATGCTTTTTAACTTCAGCAATCCCTTTTTCTTTGACATTGCCAGCAACAATTCCGGAAAAAGCTTTGCGCAGGTTTGCCGCTAATAAGTGCAAAGGTTGTTCTGGGTGAAGATTAAGGCTCGCCATATTTTGATGAGTTGGGTCAAAGCTTTCCTGGAAGTCCCAGTCTATATGCAGTTGCCAGTTAAAATGGAAGGCATCCTGAACTTTTTTACGGTACTCTCTAACTTCCCTGACACCTACTTGCACACTCCGAGCTACCTTGACCGGATCATCAATGATAATTTGATATTTAGCCTGTGCTGTAGCACCAAGAGTTTTGCTTATAAACTGATCGATACGTGTGAAGTAGTCAGCGGACTCTTTTGGTCCGGTAAAAATTAATGGAAAGGGGATATGTTGATTCGTCGGATGTAGCAATATGCCTAAGATATAAAGTATTTCCTCAGTTGTGCCGACTCCACCAGGGAAAACCACAAAGCTGTGACCCATGCGAACAAAGGTTTCCAGCCGCTTCTCAATATCGGGCATGATAATGAGCTCATTGACTATGGGGTTGGGAGATTCTGCGGCAATAATGCCTGGCTCAGTCACCCCAATGTAGCGCCCCTTGGTGATGCGTTGTTTGGAGTGGCCAACCAGAGCACCTTTCATTGGGCCTTTCATAGCACCGATACCACAACCTGTAATAATGTCATGCCCACGTAATCCAAGTCGGTAACCCACTTCTTTAGTGTACTCATATTCATGGTGAGGGATTGCGTGTCCTCCCCAACAAACTATCATATTGGGATCGATGCCTGGCTTCAGTGCCTGGGCATTGCGCAGGATATGAAAAATTGCGTTCGTGCAACCTGAGCTTGAATTAAAGTCGATACGCGAATTGTTCTCGAGTTCTTGTTTCAGGAAAACGACGTCTCTTAACACACTAAAGACCTGCTCCTTCAAACCCTGAATCATGACACCATCAACAAATGCTCCAGACGGGGCGTTGGTAATTTTTAATTTAACGCCTTTATTGAGCTGCATAACTTCAATATTAAAATGATCAAACTGCTTTTGAATAAAGCTAATATCGTCAGTTATGTTAGTACTGTTAAGAACCGCTAAAGTGCATTTTTTAAGCAGTTCATAGTCGTTGCCTGTGGTGTGCTCACTCAGTCTCTGGATTTCATCATTGGTTAACAGCTCAAGTCCAGACTCGGCAGTGATTTCGGTATCTATATAGTGTTGATGGTTTATTGAGTTCATATTATTTTAGTCTGAGTTAGTGGTCGGTTTGAGTCAGAGTTTTATATTTCACAACCTATGTAGACAGCTTACAACAAAAGGTTTTGATTAAGAACCTATCATTAAAGAATTGTTCAGGACTTACATTTTTCTATTAAACCGGTGCCTTGTTTTTTAATAGTCACACGACCACTTTTATTGATAACCACTGCTCTATGAAGGTCAGCATAAGTTTTATGGCATAAATACAAGGTTCCGTTTTGATGCTGTGTATAGCCGGCTGGTGAAAAGGTTAAATAACTCTTACGCTGAAAAGCACTCCATTGAATTTTGCTGTAGCTGTCAGTTAAGAGTTCTTGATATATGAGTGTGTTGCCATTAGTGCCAAGTGAAATGATGTTAATTTCCTGCCAGTTTCTTGTACATTGACTGAGTGGGATATCACTTTTAGTCTCATTGTGTTCCATGCCGCAGATTACTATAGGATGGTTAGAGCTAATAGCTTTTCCCCGTGATGTTTCGATTAAAGACTTTATTGTAAAAATATCTGCTGATACTCTATGCTTGGCAGAAAACTTTGTGAAGTGAGGTATGGCGATTGCTGTAATAATACTCAGTGCTATTACGGTGAATATCAGTTCGATCAGCGTAAATCCTTTTGTGTACTTTTCCATTCATGTTGTCCCTGGTCAGTTCCATAAAAGGTGGTATCCTATTTGAGGTTGTGGCCAGAGAATATGCTGTGTTTCTTAAATGTTTGTAAGCTTAATCTATTGAGCTTTGCAGATATCTCTTATTCAATACCAAGTTTCTTCATTTTATAGCGAATTGTTCTAAAGCTTATGCCTAACAATTTTGCTGCTTCGGTACGATTCCATCGAGTTTCATTCAATGCTTTTTCAATCTCAGCCTTTTCTATTTTCTCAACAAATTGATCTAGCGGGAGGTCGCCCCGATTAAAGCCGTTGGCTGAATGGTCATGATTGAGGCTGTGCGTTTTTAACGAGTCGTTCTGTGCGAGTAACAAATCAGACTCTTCTATTACAGGGGATTCAGATAGAGCACATGCTTTCTCAAGAATATTTTCTAGCTCTCGGTAATTGAATGGAAAATCATATTGATGAAGAGCTTTTCTGGCTGAACTGGACAATTGCTTTTCCGAATCAATTTCATCAAGGTAGCAGTCAATCAATGTGTCCATGTCCTCAATTCGTTCTTTTAAAGAGGGAATGTGAACAGAGATTACGTTCAGCCTAAAATAGAGATCTTCTCTGAGTTTGTGTGAGTTGACATATTCTATCAGTGGCTTTTCAGTACACACCATAATCCGTATATCGAGCGGCTCATCTGTTCTTTCTGACTCCACAGGAAATTTTTTGTTCTCTATCGCGTGTAACAGTTTTTTTTGTGTGATGATTGAGAGTTTATGAGTATTGCTCAAAATTAAAGTGCTATTATTGGCTTGATAGATTAAGCAATCAGTTTGTTCATTTTTATGAAAGAGCCAATACTCTAAATCTTCAGCGGTTTGGCTATTACAATCTAAAAACACTGCATCCTTATCGGAGCGTGAACTTTGCTCATGGATGATTTGTGCCAGTATTTCTTTTTCAGTGCCTTTTTCACCCTCCAATATTACAGGGGCTTGTGAACTGCGTATTTTGATCATTTGCTGGCGTAATAAATTGATTTCAGAGCTTTTCCCAGCAAGGAATGTATAAGGAGGTGGTGAGTCTTTTGTGTCGCGATTGACGTATTTAAAAGCGTGTTTAAGTAGCTGTCTTAAATGAGCAAGATCAATAGGCTTAGCTAAAAAGTCAAATGCCCCTAGTTTCATTGCCTCAATGGCATTGTCTGTACTACCAAAAGCGGTGATGACTGCAACAGGCATATCGGGATATTGTTTACGAACGTACTTAACAAAGTCGAGACCATTACCGTCTGGCAGTTTAAGATCTGTTAGACAAAAGTGAAACTTTTCTTCCGTTAATTGTTTCTTGGCATCTGTTAAATCTTTACTGCTGGAAACATCAAGCCCCATTTGGATTAATGTCATAGTAAGCAGGTGCCTGATATCGGCTTCATCATCAATGATAAGAACTCTAGGTTTGCTTTCACTCATAGCTTAACTCTTGTTATGTCTTTTTGGTTATTAACGCCTACGGTCTTCATTAGACTTCGTTGTATTTGCATAATATTTTTCTTCTGACTCAATCTCGGCAAGCTGCTCAGCTAAATCGGCATCAATAGAAAAGCTTGAGGTATCAAAGCTCACTCTAAAGCAGGCACCACCGAATGCCACTGGTATACAGTCTAAACGGGCAAGATTAGCTTCACAGAGTTCTTTTGAAATATATAAACCTAATCCAGTACCGTTATGATTTGTGGTATAAAAAGGCTCAAAAATTTTGTCTTTTTCATCAAGTGATACACCTGATCCTTCATCAATCACATCTAGGAATAAATCTCCGCTCAGAGGGTCACGTCCTGCGGTCAGATGCAATTGATATTGGTTGGTGTTGAGGTAGCTGTACTTCAAGGCATTATCAAACAGGTTAGATAAAACCTGCTTTAGCTGAGATTGATCGAAAGCAACTTTTAAGCCTAGCTCGACGCCTTCCGTTGTTATAACTGCCTCTTCGGATAGACCTTGTTGATATTCTTTAATGAAACTGGGCAGAAATCTATCAAGTAATAGAACTTGCCGCTCGGGTGGCTTACGCTTGGAGACCTTTTGGATATTATCAATAATTTCGTTGATGCGTTTAGATTGACGTTCGATAATTTCCATCAACTGCTGATCTTTTGAATTTTCGCCTGCGTCTTCCATCAGCATTTGAATGGACTGATTGATTGCGCTGAGCGGGTTGCGAATTTCGTGAGCAATGCTGGCGGTCAACTGGCCCAGTGAAGCGAGTTTTAACTGTTGTGCTTTTTTCATGACATCTGAATAGTTATCCAACAGTATCAATGTCATGTCATTGGCGTTTAGCGGTATAAAACGTGGTAGCAGTTGTGGGCCAGTATTGGTCGCGCGGAAAGGTAGTCCTTCATGCGAAGCACGATGAGTTCTTTTTAACTGATAATCAAGATCATCAGTAATGGCCACTAAAGGTTTGCCAATGGGAGTGTCGGGCAGTCCAAGCCCATACCATGCAGTTTGATTAATGTGGCGAATGCGATGCTGTTCATCAACAACAATAATGCCTCGGTTCATCTTTTCTATAATTTGGCTATTAAGGCGATGCATATGCGCAAGTGAACGCTGTTGTTCTGCCGTCTCTTCTTCATAATAGGTAAGGCGTCTTGCCAAAATATTACCTAACAGGGTAACCACTAAAATCCCTGCTATTTGTAGGCTGACTTCTGAATAGAATGCTTGATCGAATGATCCTTCTCTAAATCTATATATCAGAATAAGGCAAATACTGACAAAAATGCCGTAAAGCATGCCGAGTCGATTTCTAACTAACAGCAGGGCAAAGATTGCTACTAAGGCCATCAGTACGATATAACCAGCGCTGTCTGACTGGCCAGCGTAGGCCAACAGGCTAAGCATTAAGATATCGGTGAATGGCTGGGTATAAGCCTGAATATGGAACTGGTGTTCAACGAAAGACAGAAAGAGTAGCAAACAGGCCAGAATGACGTAACTGATGGCAACTGTAGTGTAAACATCTTGATCAAATAAAGCGCTTTGCGACCTGGCAATGAAGGGCAGTAGAAAAAGAAGTAAAGCAATAATTAACCGCACCACAGAATAGTAGCGTAAAAACTGCCACCCGAAGTCTATTTTTTTATTGTTATCAAACACTAAGCGTCCTGAGCATATAGATATATGTTACCTAGATTAGGTTGAGTTCACGATGATTTCAAGTATTCGCTGTATAACTCATTGAAAAAAATTGAAATTGTTGGAAAATATAGAACAAATTATAACGTGAGTCTGGCGATGCGAATTGCAATTGCACAAAATAACTACACCGTTGGTGATATTCAGCGGAATCTTGAACTTATTAAGTCTTCAGTTAAACAAGCAGAATCAGACAATGCTGATATTGTGGTTTTTTCGGAGCTATCATTGTGTGGTTATCCACCTGAAGATCTTCTGCTGCGCCCTGACCTTTACACTATCATTGATAATGCCATTGAGGACTTGCTGGCTCTGGATTCGGAAGTGGCTATGATTATTGGGCATCCCATCAAAGAGGCGCAAGGTCTGTTTAATGTCGCTACAGTGATTTATCAAAAGCGTGTGCTTGTACAGTACAAAAAACAACTGTTGCCCAATTACTCGGTTTTCGATGAAAAGCGTTATTTTGAACCAGGCCATGAGGATTGTGTCTTTGAGTTTAAAGGTGTCAAGTTAGGCCTGTTGATCTGCGAGGATCTTTGGTATCCGGAGCCAACTGCTCGGGTAAAGGCTCTGGGTGCGGAGATCTTATTGAGTCCTAATGCTTCGCCTTATTGCTTCGGCAAAGGTACGCTACGTAGTGCTGAAATGGGCTCTCGTGCACGTGAAAATGAGCTTCCAATTGTTTATGTAAATCAAGTTGGAGGTCAGGATGAACTGATCTTTGATGGCTGTTCGGCGGTTTATAACACAGAAGGGCAACGCGTTTTCCAGATGGCGGAGATGG
>JAPHRL010000285.1 GCA_026195755.1 Kangiella sp.
AAGCAGATCCCTTCGATTTTACATCTCGAATTGCTGTATGTATTAACCGTGTCGGATATCCGCGCGACTAATCCGACACTGTGGAACTCCTGGAAAGAATCTTTACTGAAAGAACTTTTTTTAGCCACCAAGCAATACCTGACCCAATCGACGCCTCGTGCTAATCAAAGTGAAATGGTACAAGACACGCGCCAGCAGGTGCTGGAGCAGTTTGGCAAGGTCGGTGACTCCATTGAACCGATTAGAGAGTTGTTAGACGAATTGGGCGATGAATACTTATTGCGCTATCACCCAGAACAAATCATCTGGCAAACAGAACAATTGATGTCGCAACCTGAATTGCCTTATGTGGCGATTAAGAATCATCGTTCACAAGCAGGCACCGAAGTTTTTATTGCGATTGAAGATCAGCGCGACCTATTTGCAGCTATCACGGCGGTGCTGAGTCAAAACCACCTGAACATTCAAGCAGCGACTCTTTACACCTCACCAAAAGGCTTATGCCTTGATACCTTTATTGTACTAGATGAACAAGGCCATCCACTTTCTTACGAGCGCCGCATTCAAGAGATTCAAGATAACTTGATAGAGGGCTTATCGGATCTGGACCACCGTAAACTGGATGTCAGCCGTGCCGTACCTAGCCGTTTGAAACACTTTAACGTCAAAACGCGTATAGCTTTTAGTTATGATGAAAACTCAAATCTCACAACTTTGGAAATTACCGCTTTGGATCGTCCGGCACTTTTGGCAAAATTAGGCCAGGCCTTTATGGAATGCGAACTTAAAGTTCACTCGGCCAAAATTGTGACCCTCGGTGAACGAGTTGAAGATACTTTCACTTTAAGTCGACGCGACAATCAGCCATTAAAAGATAAGGCCGACTTGAAACACGTTAAACAGAAAATTCTAGAAGCCATTGCTAGCTAACCGAATAACCCCTTATTTGATTGTAAAAGAGAATCACTATGTCATTACAAACTACTATTGAACAAGCTTTTGAAAACCGTGACCAATTGTCGCCTGCATCCGCTCAGCAAGATGTTAAAGAAGCGGTCAGCGAAGCATTAAACCTGCTCGACTCAGGCAAGGCTCGCGTTGCCGAAAAGATTGATGGCGACTGGGTTGTGCATCAGTGGTTGAAAAAAGCGGTATTGCTATCTTTCCGTTTGAATGACAACAAAGTGATTGATACTGGTCTCGCTCAGTTCTACGACAAGGTGCCAATGAAGTACCAGAACATGACCGAGGAAGAGTTTAAAGCTGGCGGTACACGCGTCGTGCCACATGCGATTGCTCGCCATGGCTCATTCATTGCTAAAAATGTTGTTTTAATGCCAAGCTATACCAACATCGGTGCCTATATTGATGAGGGCGCCATGATTGATACCTGGGCCACGGTAGGTTCGTGTGCTCAAATCGGTAAGAATGTTCATCTATCCGGTGGTGCTGGTATTGGTGGCGTTTTAGAGCCATTGCAGGCCGGCCCAACCATCATCGAAGACAATTGCTTTATTGGCGCACGCTCTGAAGTCGTTGAAGGTGTGATTGTCGAAGAAGGCTCGGTGCTTTCGATGGGCGTTTTTCTTGGCCAGAGTACTAAGATTTATAACCGTCTGACTGATGAAGTGTCTTATGGTCGCGTTCCTGCAGGCTCTGTGGTTGTGCCGGGTAGCTTGCCTTCTGATTGCGGCAAATACAATTTGAATTGTGCAGTTATCGTCAAACAGGTGGATGCAAAAACTCGCGCGAAAACCAGCATCAATGATTTACTACGTATGGACAAATTTTAAGAGGTAGCTTTCATTATGAGTCAATCCGTCACTATTTATGGTATTCCTAATTGCGATACTGTACGTAAAGCCGTTAAATGGTTAGAAGCCAACCAGATCGAGCATGAGTTTGTGGATTATCGTAAAAATCCTTTGCCACGAAAAGAAATCGAAAACTGGGATAAGGCGATTGGTTGGGAAACTTTTTTAAATAAACGCAGTACTGCTTGGAAGCCCCTTGACCAATCGGTCAAAGACAATATTGATCGTGATTCTGCTTTGGATTTAATGTTGGATAAGGTGACTTTGATTAAACGCCCAGTGTTGGTACTGGAAAATGGCAAGGATATCGATGTCCATTTAAGCTTTAAACCTGAGCAGTATCAGGCAATCTTCAACTAACGAGACATTTCCATGAGCGAAACGCTGGCACTCAGTAAAGACTTGATAAACCGTCCTTCCGTAACGCCGGAAGATGCTGGCTGCCAGCAAATGATGATGGAATATCTTCAAGCCCTTGGTTTCGACAACGAGATGATGAACTTTGAAGATACCAGTAACTTCTGGTCATTGCGTCAAGGCAAAACCGAAGGGCCGGTGTTTGTTTTTGCAGGACATACCGATGTGGTACCAGCTGGGCCACTAGAAAAGTGGGATACCCCACCGTTCGAAGCGACGGAAAAAGATGGCTATCTGTTTGGTCGTGGCGCTGCGGATATGAAATCCAGTCTCGCCGCCATGCTAGTTGCAACCAAACGTTTCGTTAAGGACTTTCCAGATCATAATGGCTCAATCGGCTTTTTGATTACCAGCGATGAGGAAGGCCCCTTTATTAATGGTACCGTTCGCGTTATTGAAGAACTGATGAAACGAAACCAACCACTCGACTATTGTGTGGTTGGCGAACCATCCAGCTCAGAAATCTTTGGTGACGTTATTAAAAATGGTCGCCGTGGTTCGTTGACAGGCTTTCTAACCTTGAAAGGCACACAGGGTCATGTCGCCTATCCGCATCTTGCCGACAACGCCATTCATAAATCGCTCAAAGCATTAGATGAACTGGCCCATACCGAATGGGATCAAGGCAATGAGTTTTTCCCGGCCACCAGTTTCCAGATTGCCATAATCAAAGCCGGTACCGCAGGCAATGTAATTCCTGGCGAAAAGTATGTTGAGTTTAATTTCCGTTACTCCACAGAAACCACTCACCAAGAACTGCAACAAAGAGTCATCGCTCTTCTGGATAAGTATAACCTTGAGTATGACCTCGATTGGAAACTTAATGGCGAGCCATTTTTAACGGATCATGGTCATCTACTTATTGCAGCACGCAACGCCATCAAAGCAGTCTGCCAAATTAATACAACACCATTAACTACTGGAGGAACCTCTGATGGCCGTTTTATTGCTAAGACCGGTGCTGAGATTGTAGAAATAGGCCCTATAAACAAAACTATCCACCAAATTAATGAATGCGTTAAGATTGAAGACCTCGACAAACTCACTGAAGTCTACTATCAGATTTTGGTAGAGTTATTAGCGACAGAAAAAGCACTCTAAACAAAAGCTATAAGGCACTCTATGCACTCTTCTATGATGACAGCCGAACAAATTCTTGGTCTTAATCAGGATCACCTTTTGCATATTGCTGACAACAGTGAATTACTTGGGCAAAAATTTCAATGTCATCACGAAGTACTGGTTCCGATTGCCAAACTGATTCGACGCTCAGAACTGGACGGAATTCCGTTGCGCATTGTCAGTAGCTATCGTTCCTTTGAGCATCAACTGTCCATCTGGAATAAAAAATACTACCAAGAAGTAATGCTTAATTTACGCGACGGTTCAAGCGTTAACTCACAAGATCTTGATGGGCAGGAAAGAGTGGATGCCATTCTACATTATTCTGCTTTACCTGGTGCCAGCCGTCATCATTGGGGCACCGACTTTGATGTGTTCGACGCAAGCGCTATCGATATGGGCCATGATGTTGAACTCACTGAACAGGAGTTCGACAAAAACGGGCCTTGCGGACTTCTAAGCGACTGGTTGGAAGACCACCTCAGTGAGTATGACTTTTTTAAGCCCTATGCGGTAGATATAGGTGGCGTGGCTTGTGAGCCATGGCATATCAGCTATAAGCCGGTAGCCGAGAAAGCACTGAAAGAGTTTCCAATAGAGTTGTTGCACACATCATTGGAGCAGTCTGATATTGGGGGTAAGCAATTCATCATGCCCAAACTAGACTCCCTGGTGCAGAAATACGTTATGCGGATCTGTGAGGAACAGCCATTATAAATAATGCTGTTTTTCAGGAATTACATTAAAGAGGTTCAAAAATGCTCAAAGCTATAATCGTAACCTTCATCATTTTTGCCATATTGTTTTCAGGAATTATTGCCTTAAAACGATCCGCTGACCATTGGAAAGTGCCAAAGGGTGTAAAGCCTAAACCATATGACAAGGATAATGAAGATGAGGAAGATTTAGAAAACAAGAACCAAAGCAAAACACCTCAACTAGAAGATAAATCGAAACAGAAAACCGACTCGAACAAGACGAATTCATAAAACAACAGTGATCTGAGCCGCTTAACAAAATGGGGGGCGTTAAGCAATGCAACAACACTTACGACATCTAGCTTTATTTTTTGGGCCGATATTTGCAGTTCTGGTCTATTTTCTAATGGCGAATGCCGAATTTTCCCATCCTGCTTCAATCACTGCAGCGATTGCCACCTTGTGCGCAGTCTGGTGGATATTCGAGCCGATCCCCATTCCTGCCACATCTTTAATACCCATTGCGGCTTTCCCCGCTTTTGATGTTCTTAGTGCCAGACAAGTTGCTGAAGCTTATGGTCATTGGCTGATTCTATTGCTGATGGGCGGTTTTATCCTGTCGACCGCCTTAGAAAAAAGTGGCACCCACAGAAGACTTGCGCTTGGCATGATCAAGTTAGTGGGTTCGCACTCAGAGAAACGCATTGTACTTGGCTTTATGATAGCCAGTGCAAGTTTGAGCATGTGGATTTCAAATACAGCCACAACGCTTATGCTATTGCCAGTGGCCATGGCAATTGTTCAGTGTGGTCCCGATAATGAAAATACTCGCAAATTTGCCATAGCCTTACTGCTTGGGCTTGGCTACGCCGCCAACATTGGTGGCGTAGGTACGCCGATTGGCACACCTCCCAATCTTCTATTTATGAATTTTTACGCTCAGGCAACAGGGGAAGTAATCAGCTTTATTGACTGGATGGTTTGGGCCCTGCCGATTGTCATTCTATTTGTTCCGGTTATGTGGCTGTGGCTAACCCGAAAGCTAGAAGCTAATCAAAGTTATGACCTACCGCCGGTAGGAAAATGGCGAGCAGAAGAAAAACGCACTCTGGCCGTGTTCGCGGTAGTCGCTTTTCTCTGGGTCTTTAGAACAGGTCCTTTTGGCGGCTGGAGTCAATTATTAGGATTAACTCATGCCAATGATGCTTCTGTTGCACTGCTCGGCGTCATCGCCATGTTTATGATTCCTAACGGTAAAGGTGGCAAACTTTTGGACTGGGAAACAGCCAATAAAATTCCCTGGGGGGTATTACTCCTGTTTGCTGGCGGTATTGCTATCGCCTCGGCTTTCACAGCTTCCGGACTAAGTGAAATTTTGGGCAACTCAATGAGCTTTTTAACTGACTTGCCGCCAATATTACTAATCGTTTCAATCTGCCTGATTGTCACTTTCATCACCGAGCTGACCAGCAATACTGCGACCGCCGCCCTACTGATGCCGATTCTCGCTGCTGCAGGCGTTGCCGCCAACATGGATCCGGCCATATTAATGTTCCCTGCAGCTATCAGCGCCAGCTGTGCCTTTATGCTACCGGTTGCGACAGGACCGAATGCCGTCATCTTCTCCAGTAACAAGCTATCCGTAGAAATGATGGTGCGAAATGGTTTTATTATGAATTTGGCTGGCGCCGTTATTATTACTTTAGTGGTTTACTTTATGGTGGGGCATTAAAATTACTTGAACACATTTCACTAAAAAAACGGCCTTAGAGTCTGATGGAGCCGCACTAATTTCCCATCCCCCGCAACTCTAACCTCATTAATTCCATACAACTATTGGTTCGCCTGGTATTTCAAGTACTAAAGCTTCTGGTCCATTATACGATTCATCATCTAAAAAAACTTTTATTGATGTTTCATCATCAAATAAAAACTCTATGGATTTATCACTTTCGTTTACTTCTAATAAATACTTACCTAATACAGTATCTTTGAAATCGTTTATATTTGAGGGCTGTGTTAGCCTTTCATTATGTATAGCTAATCCAATACCGCCTTTAAAGTCAAAATAAATACTTTCCCCATCAAACTCAAAGTCAACCACTGTATTATTTATTATTTTATTTAATCCTACTGATCGCATTGGCAACCTCCATTATTGCTTATAGTTTTTTTGCGGGGGTGCAGACGCCAAGTCCTTTCTTTATGTTCAACACGATAGCAACTTCATTTTTCTAAAAACTTTTTGAAAATCGCTTTTGCTTCGTCGCTTTTAAGAAGTTCTGAAAAACTTCGTGCTTCCCGCTCAATCGCCTGCCCAACCATGTCCGCATTGGAGCGAATCAGCTGTCTGCTGACTTGCAGTGCCTGAGTTGGTTTGTTGGCCAGAATTTCAGCTTTCTCCTGAGCATATTGCCAATAAGTATCAGCAGCGACAATATCATTGATGATGCCTAACTCTTTAGCTTTAACTGCGTCAAAAGGTTCACCAAGCAATAACAGTTCAGCAGCACGAACATAGCCTATTTGGCGCGGCAGTAAATAGCTGGAACCTGCTTCTGGGCATAGGCCTAAATCAACAAAAGGCAAACTAAAATAGGTTTGTTCAGTGGCATAAATTAAATCACAATGAAGTAGGAAGGTCGTCCCAATACCGACCGCCGGGCCGGAAACTGCTGCTACAATCGGTTTATTAAAACTGTACAACGCTTTTAAAAAAGACAGTACCGGACTGCCACTTTCTAAAACCGGTTGTTGCAAGAAATCTGCAATGTCGTTGCCCGCACAGAAGCAATCTTTAGCACCTTTGAAAAGCACAACATGGATGTCGGAGTTACTTTTAGCCGATATAAACTCTTTCGTCAGCGCTGTGTACATATCGGACGTTAAGGCGTTTTTTTTGCTAACTCGGTTTAGCTCAATATGTAGGACTTTATTCTCAATGTAACTGGATACAAATTCTGACATTCTACCCTTCCTGTTGATTCCAGATGGCTTCTTTTAACGATGATAGTTTTTTTTGATGTTCAGTGGCCTCTTGCTCACTTGCTTTGATTACTCTCAGTGGTTGTCGATTTGCAGAGATTCGACGAACGGTAGTTTCTGTTGTTTGCTGGTTAGCTGCATTCTGTCGTCCCAGGGTCAAACTGGTTTGCCCGCCGGTCATACGCAAGTAAACATCGGCTAAAATTTCCGAATCGAGCAAAGCGCCGTGTAATTCACGATGGCTGTTATCAATTTCATAACGCTTACAGAGCGCATCCAAACTATTACGCTGACCCGGATGCATCTGTCTTGCTAAAACAAGAGTATCAAGCACGGTACAATAATCTGAGAGCTTGCCTTTGCTCGAATCAAGCATGCTTAATTCGTGATCAAGAAAGCCCACATCAAACGGAGCGTTATGGATAACCAGTTCTGCGCCTTCAATGAATTCAAGGAATTCATCTACGACATCAATAAATCTTGGTTTGTCTTCCAGAAACTCATTGGTAATACCGTGCACTTCCATCGCACCCTGATCAATTTCCCGGTCGGGTTGTAGATATTGGTGATAGTGGTTACCGGTAAACTTACGATTAATCAGCTCTACGCAACCAATCTCGATGATTCTATGACCATCGTATGGTTCAAGACCTGTGGTTTCGGTGTCTAATACAATTTGTCTCATAAGATTATTATTCTCTCGATTACACTCTAGATGATTGCAGTACCTTCTCAACACCCTTATTAGCTAACTCATCGGCGATATCATTCTCACTATGGCCACTATGCCCTTTAACCCAATGCCAGGTAACATGATGTCTAGCCACCTGCTGATCAAGCTCCTGCCATAAGTCCTGATTCTTAACCGGCTTTCTGTTAGCGGTTTTCCAACCCTTTGCTTTCCAGTTTTCCAGCCATTGATTAATGCCATTCTTAACGTAAACAGAATCTGTGGTTAGATCAATCTGGCACTTATGCTTTAATGCTTTTAACGCTTCAATTGCCGCCATTAACTCCATTCGATTATTGGTGGTATTTAATTCGCCACCATAGAGATGCTTTTCATGCTTTCCATAACGTAATAAAGCACCCCAGCCACCAGGCCCCGGATTACCTTTACAAGCACCGTCGGTGTAAATATCTACTTTTTTCACAAGTTGGCTCTTCTAGTTGTTTGGTTGAAATATTGGCTAATTTACCTGCCATAGCTACTGACATTTTTTCTTCCATCGGTCTAATAGGTGTCATCGTTGAAACCTTTTTTTGCACCTTGACCATGTACGCGATCGGAGCTGATAACCAGGCCTGCTTCATCTCACTTTTTTTCTGAAAATTTTTAAAACCTCGCCACCAAGGACACCCGATGGTTTCAACTTCCAAAGTTTTGAATCCGAGTAAGTTAAACCAGTCAGAGTAGCGACTCAAGGTTAAGCGATGCACTGGTAAATTTCTCCGCTTTGGTGCAAGTCGCAACTTACCCTGCCAATACCAAGGATTGTCAGGTGCATAGATTAAGGCATATAAATAACCCTGTGGCGCCAGACTACGATGAATTTCTCCTAATAATACACTTGGGTTGTCGGTATAGTCTAACGCATGGCTAATCACCACGCTGCGCAAGGAGTCCGTCATAAAGGGTAACTCTTCTGGATCGGCTTCAACACAATGTTCAAGGCTTTTCCCTAAACGAATTTGATAATCAAAGGCTTTATCTGGGAGGCTTAAACACTGGGTAAGGCTGTCGAGGGTCAGTAAGTTACCGCCATGATAATCTTCAAAATGGCTTTGTAACCATTCCTGCCAGATATAACGAATCCGGTTACCTGCGGGTAATCCTGGCCAACTGAGTTCAGACAGTTTTTTGGTCATGGTCGTTTCATCTTCCAGAAGGCTGCATATTAAGGCAGGTTGCCAGCCAATAGTCGGTTAGGTACATTAGAGTCATGCTAACCTGACAATAGGACTCAAGCAAGCCAGTGCATATTATTCCTTTAAAAGCTTTTAGTGATAACTATATTTGGGTTATTTACTCGCCTGACAAAAACCAGGTTGCGGTTGTTGACCCCGGCGACAGTCGTCCGGTCATGGCCTTTCTTGAAGACAATGACCTTTCCTTGGACAGCATATTAATTACCCATTACCACAAGGATCATATTGGCGGCGTACAGGCCCTTAAAGACCGTTATCACTGCCATGTCTATGCTTCAAAACACGACCAACTCAGTTTTGCCGATACTGAGCTCGATGAGGGTGATGAAATCAGTCTATTTGATGGAAGCTACCAGTTTTCAGTACTCCACCTACCCGGACACACCATGGGTCATATTGGTTACTATAGCAATGACCATAACCTGGTTTTCTGCGGTGATACACTATTCCGGGTAGGCTGTGGACGTATGTTCGAAGGGACACCCGATATCTTTCACCATTCTCTGCAAAAATTGGCACAGCTACCCCCAAGTACGCTGGTTTACTGCACTCATGAATACACGTTAGCCAATATTGCCTTTGCTAAAACAGTAGAGCCTGATAACCCAGATTTGTTGGAGCTGGAACGGAATTGCAAGGAGCTACGCGATCAGGATCTTGAAACTCTTCCCTCCACCATCGACAGCGAACTGAAAACTAATCCTTTTTTGCGATGCACAGAGCCGAGCGTGATTGAAACTGCAGAACGTGCAGAAGATAAAAGTCTCTCTGATCCGGTGGAAACTTTTGCTACAATCAGACGACTAAAAGATAATTTTTAACACATAATAATGCCTATGAAACGCTTGCTATTGATTAGTTGTATCAGCTTAACTGCCTGTACCTCCCTTATAAAACAAGAGGATACAGTAGTAGACCGTCGCTTTGATCCGCCGAGAAGTGCCGAAGATGGTGCTCCGCTGCCAGCTCCCGAGCTTGATAGTGAGAATCCATTGTTATTGGCAGATCCTGATGAAATCCCTTTTGTCCCCAATTTATGGGAACATTTAGCGACCCAGCAAACTTTTGCCAATATCAGCCATTCACGTATTGATACTTTTAAAAAACAATACCTTAAGAGCCCCCATTTATTATTGAAGCGCGCTGATAAAGCAGCTCCCTATCTTTATTACATCATTACCGAATTGGAAAATCGTAATATGCCGGTCGAACTGGCTTTTACTCCTATGGTTGAGAGCAATTTCGACCCGTTAGCCCACTCGGTGGTACAAGCTGCGGGTATGTGGCAATTTATGCCTAAAACGGCCAAAGGCTTCGGTATCACCATTGATGAGTGGTATGACGGCCGTCGCGATATTGTGGCCTCAACTCATGCAGCACTCGATTATTACCAGTACCTGAACAAGATGTTTGACGGTGACTGGTTACTTACTGTCGCAGCCTACAATGTTGGTCCCGGCAATGTCAGAAAAGCGATTAATAAGAACAAGAGTCAAGGTAAAGCAACAGATTACTGGTCCTTGCAATTTCCCAAAGAAACCATGCGTCATATTCCTAAGTGGCTGGCTCTTTCGGACATTTTCTTGAACGCCCCACAATATCAGGTAGATCTGCCGTTAATCGATAATCAGCCAGCATTTGTTGAAGTGGAAGTTGACGCACCAGCAAACCTGATGGAGTTAGCCAAGATCGCTAAAATCGATAAGGACACTTTCTATCGACTAAATCCAGCATACAATCGCTTGTTTGTTCCCGACCATCATAAAAAAGCAACCATTCTGGTTCCTGCCGAAACGGTTGACCATTTTAATCAGGGCCTATTAGATATTGACCCAAAGCAACTGACGGCATCCGTGAGCTATAAGGTAAAATCAGGTGACAATTTAAGCTTAATTGCCAAGCGTCATAACACTTCAGTCAAAACCATTAAACAATTAAACGGTATTAAGTCTGACTTCTTGAAAATAGGTCAGGAGCTTAAAATGCCGGGCATCATTAATGCCACAGAGTATGAAAAAAACTTTTTTGCCACCTTGAGTAAAAATCAGCAGCGTAGACGCTATCAAGTATATAAAGTTCGTTCCGGCGACAGCTTATGGACCATTTCTAAACGTTTTGGTGTGAGCACGCGACAACTCGCCAGCTGGAATGGTATTGCACAAAACAGCACCATTCGAATTGGCCAGCGGTTGAAGGTTTGGCCACGTGGCTATGCTAACTACGCCTCGAATAAAACCTCTTATCAAGTTAAAAGTGGCGACTCTTTATACACTATCGCCAGACGATTTAATGTCAGAGTTAAAGATTTAACCAAGTGGAATAGTTTAAAAAACAGTTCACTTATAAGGCCAGGACAGACACTAACTATCTATAATAATTAAATTTATAATTACAAAAAAAGGGGTTAATCAGCCCCTTTTTTCAATTACAACTCCATTAACTCCTAAACAGAACCTTTTCTTTCTTGAAGAAAACAGTTGTCCAGTAGAGCAATCCTCCTGCTAATGCGGCTGTTGAAACCAGCAGGATAGTAATCAAACCATAATCCACAGTCCCTTTAATCAAGTCCTTCATTGCCAAAGCAACATTAGTGACCGGAATCATCGCGGTCTTCACATTCAGCTCCATACCCGGAACAAAGGCAACAATGACAGGCATAAAGCCAATCATAAAGATCGGTGACATATACGCCTGTGCCTCCTTCATGTTTTTAGCGTAAATGGATGCACTTAACATGACTGAAGCAAAGATACTGGTTAACGGAACTAATAATACAGCTACCAACAACAGATCAAGGCTAGAAATATTAGACAAGAAGTCTAAACCACCGCCTGACTGTTTGCCGGTCAGACTATCCGGATCGGCAGCAACCGACGAATCCATGGCAAATAAACTAAATATCCAGACCCAGAACAGATAACTGAGCAAGGTGACTATGACTGTAAAGAAACTGGCAGTAAAAATAACCCCAAACTTGGCCATCACAATTTGCCCTTTCGACATAGGTGTCAGCAATAGCGTTTCCAGGGTACCACGCTCTTTTTCACCGACACCAAGTTCTAGCGCTGGATACATGGCACCTGATACCGCCAAGGCAATTAACAGATAAGCCAACATTGGGCCCGCGAACTCTCCTATTTTTTCTCGTTGAGTGGCGAAGTTGTTTTCTTCAAGCAAAATAGGTTTATTAAAAGCTTTAACGTTTTCAGTGGTCAAATCAAAATTTCGCCCTAACTCCATCCGTTGGGTGTTATTAAAAGCTTCCACCACATCATCCACTCGTTTACCTAGAATATTATCAAGTTTAGTCGACTCTTTTGAATAAACCTTCAGTACCTCTTGCTTTTGAGAGTTGGACGGAAGCGTTGCACCTTCTGGCACTTCAAAAATATAGTCTACTTTCTTGTCCAATATGGCCGACTGAAAATCATCGGATTCAAGCTCAACCTTAATAAACCCTTTTTCTCGAGTGAACAAGTCCGCAAACCCAGGAAGGGATTCACTACTGATAAAAGCGACTTTTATTTCTTTATTTTCTGCCTCTTCGGTTTTATTTGCAGTGAACTTCCCAATCGCAAAAAACAGTACGGGGAAGATCAAAGTGGGCAATAGAATAGAAAATATGAGTGTTTTTTTATCGCGTAGGATTTCTAGCAATTCTTTTTTATATACTAACCACATCTTATGCCACCTCTTTTTTATTTACGCTGGCTAAGAAAGCATCGTATAAACTTCCTGATGCCGTACTTGCTGCAAATTCTTTTGTTGGACCAAAGAATTTTGTCTCACCCAAATCGATCAAGCAGACTCGGTCACACAACTTCTCAACTTCATGCAAATGGTGGGTCGAAAAAATGACCGCCATTTCACTGCCTTTATAACTTTGTATAAAGTCCAATACTGTTTTCGCCGAAATAACGTCCAGTCCAGTTGTTGGCTCATCGAACACTAAGACTTTTGGCTCATGAATCACGGCACGTGCAATCGAAGCTCGCTGCATCATACCGGTCGACAAATCATCAGCTCTCTTGCCTGCAAAAGAGTGCATATCCAGCATGGTAAAAATTTTTTCAATACGCTCATCAATTTGTTGGCGAGACAGTCCATGCATACGTCCAAAATAGGCCACATTCTCGCGGACACTTAAGCGATGATAGAGACCCGTTTTGCCCGACAAAAAACCAATTTGCTTTTGAGCATATCGTGGCTCCTTAGTCACATCATGGCCATTGATCAGAATTTGACCGGCAGTTGGCTGGAGTGCCGTAGACAACATTCTCAATGTAGTCGTCTTACCCGCTCCGTTTGGCCCAAGTAAACCAAGTACTTCCCCGGGTTTACAGTTAAAAGACACATCTTTCACTGCATGAAAAACACCCTCACCCTCACGAGGGTCGGTAACAATCTTTCCTTTTTTCTTTTTTTTTGCTTCCTTTTTATCGTAGGCAAAGGTCTTGGCGAGATCTTTAATCTCTATCATGTTGCTCCCCTTTTGACTTGATAGCGGCCTTTGACGGCTCGCTTTTCTTTAGAATAGTCGTAATCTTGCTGTATAAAGATTTTCGAATGTAACTAAGTTTTGGCTTATTGTCATCCGTAAACTCAACTGGACGACATAATTTCATGGTTTGAATTCCCATACGGGCTATTAATAGACCAACACCAATACCCTGCGCGACTTTTGTTGATACAGTCGCAGTCAGGCTTTTACCGAGTAATTCGGCCCCAGCATCAGCCAGCATATCACTGGCACCAGCCAGCATCATATTCGTCATCACTTGCTTGGTCAGGCCAATTCGCCCAAAAGTTGTCTGCGGGCAACCATAAATGCGCGATACTTCTTGTAGCATCTTACTGCTACGCCAGGCCACTAAAGCCATGTCTGCCGCCGCTAGCGGGCTTAATGCGACCATAACAGCCGATTCGGTGGCATGTTTACTGATCGCCTGCAGAGCCATTTCATCGAGCCCTTCTAAAACAGTCTGCGAATAGATTTGAATTAATTCTCGATCATTATGTACCTGTTGCTTCTGGCTGCTATACACTGACATTGGGCCAGAGATATCCAGGTGTTGGCTGATTTCAGTATTCACATCATCAATTACTGACTGACTCTCACCATAGCTGTTCTCATCGATAAGCTGTTTGAAGACTTGCTGCTTATCTTTACGCTGTCTTAGTTTACGACGGCCTACCCAGCCCTTAAAGAGTCCAACAGCGCCACTCACTAATGCCAGGCCAGCTACCGCTGTTGCTATGCCGCCCAGTAAACCATTAAAAGCAAATAAGTCTTGTATAAATAGATAACTTTCATAAATAGCGGCACCAGCCACAAATGTGAAAAGTGATGGCCAAAATAGTTTTCTGAATCTATTGTTAGATTTTTTCTTTAATAGGGCTGGTTTAGCACCTACAGAGAGTGAGCGTCGCCCATTATCCATCTCATTGACTAGTGACTTGTCACTCTGCTCTTCATATAACTTTTCATCAACTGCTTCGACATTAACATTGTTCTTGTTAGTCATGATTTTAACTGGCTTATCTTTCATCGAAATTTATCTCCAATTAGAAACTGCAGTACTTTATCCATCCGAATGTGGGGCAAGATACTATTGGTTAAATTTCTTGGCACAGAAAAATTAATAAAGTCATACTGATGCGCCTGCCAGTCATCTCTTGTTAGAAGCTGCTCTCCTAGTTTTCCAGGATAACTAATCACTTCTTCACCCGAGTCTAGCTCAATGCCTTTGACACACATCAACCTTTGACCTTGGTGCTCAGCCATAACCGCCTCCGTTACTTTGATAGAGCTAATTGCCATAGTCTCAAGATCAATACCTTCATACCGAATATCATTCCTCGCTTCTTGCAACATAGCTTGTAAGAAGGCCTCTAAGGGACGATGTTGCTCAGGCGGCACATGGTCAGCTTTAGTTGCCGCAATCAAAAGTTTATCGATTGTCGGATTAAACATTCGCTTAAGCCAATTGGACTGTCCATAGTGAAAGCTTTTCAACAGCTCGTTCAAGGTGAACTGCATATTACGATAGTTTTGGTAGCCCCCATTTAGTACTTCAAGGCAATCGACCAGTAAGATTTGTCGATCAACTTTTTCAAAATATTCTTTGAAAAATGGCTGGACGATTTGTTTCTTATAATAGTCGTATCGCTTCTCTAGAGTTCTAATCAAACTATCTTGAGCCAGCGAATCCCAGTCAGAAAGCAGAATGTCTGTGTCGGTGACGGGGAAAAAGTCTAGCACTGGTGCACCCTCTAACTCACCGGGCAGTACAAAACGGCCAGGCTGTAGCAAGTTATAGGTGCACTGTTTACTGAAACTATTTTTGATGAAGGTTTTATATCCGTTGGAGACTTCTGTGATTTCCTCATCAGATAAATGTTGCTGATAAATAAGCTGTGCTGACTGCTCTTGCCAGTCGGTGGTTGTGCCACACTTGTTCTGTTGTATCAACTCAAGACATTGTGACGACCACTCCTTGTATGAAAGCCTTAATAGCGGTAAATCAAGCAGCCACTCACCAGGATAATCGATGATATCAATGGTTAGATGGCTTTGCTTCTGAATCTTTCTGATCCACTCATTCTTTATCTGATATCGAACGTCAAGTTGCGCTTGAGAAATACTGGTCGTTGAAAGAGGCCATTCAGGCTGATCCTGAAGGAGGTAACCTATTGATTGTTTGTATTTAAACTCAGGTATATGCATCTCGTCATATGAGCTAACTTTAGTTGCTAAGATTCGCCCCTCTTTGACTGGCCTAAAGAATGGTAATTGATCATTATCAGTCACATGCAGCAACTGATTCATAAAAGAAGTGATAAAAGCAGTCTTACCCGCTTTGCTCAAGCCTGTAACCGCAATTCTGACACGCTTATCAACACCGCGCTCCACAAGCTGTTCGGCTTTACCCAACAAACGTTTAACTGAACTTTTAGTACTCATAAGCAGATTCACTATATTTTGATTCATTATAGGACAGCATTAGGCGTTTGATTATAAACAATCGTAAACAGATATTTCTGGGCTGTGAATAATGCTCATATGAAAAATTGCACTATTTAGGATGAGATTCCTAAATCTACAACTCTAATAGGTTAATCACTTGTTGTTGAAACTCTTGCTCAAGCTCACGGTTGGTAGAAATTGTGACAGGGCTATAAGGAAGCGAATTATTTAGATAAGCTTGAAATTGTTCGTAACTTAGCGAATCAACCCGATTAATGAGTAACATAGCTGGGCTATCGAGGTCGAACAATTGTGCTATATGACGCAACTCATCCTCATCGGAGTCGAGCAACCCAAGGTTGGTTTTAAGCCCATTCTTATAAGCTACAAACTGATCACGTGATAGAGTATCGCTCATGGCAGCAACCTCTTGTGTAACTGCCCGTATCACGCGCTCAATATCCTCTATATTGCTAGAGTCATACTCTATTACAATAGGAGATCCATCAGGTTCAATATAAATACGCCACGGCATAGACATCTGAACCATGGTATTGGCTTTCATTATTTCGAGCTTTGGCTCATTCTTTTTAAGCTTATTAAATAATATGAAATAGAATAACTCAGACTCTTCCCATAATTCACCTGCAGGAACAGCCGGGATTTCGAGAACCACCTTGCATTGACAACTCTTTTCAAGATAAAACTTAACATGATTATCTTTTGAGCGATGCCTGTCAGAATCACTAAGAGCATGGCTAACTAAAGGCAAACTGGCTAACAGGTTAAAGCTGTCATCGTAAGCCTCCAATAAAAAACCTCCATATAGCGACAGGACAATATCCTCTTGAGCAATCATAGGTGAAGTTGATAGCGGAATAAACAGAACCTTATTCAACCCATCGATAATGCTGGTTTCATTTTCAGAGGAAAATCTAATTGAAAATGTGTGTGTGTCAGAAGTATGTGTGTACTCAATATAGGATAATGAGCTTAAGCTTTGGCAATTTAATTGTATGCAAGTTTGAGGATTTTGTATGGAAATGACAAAGCTAATAGCCTTGGAATTTTTCTTTAGCAAGTCTGACTTAACTTTATACTGACTCGGAAACTGATAGGTTGGAAATGTTTCGCTCTCCGTTGGTGAAGAGACCGTAGTATCTTGAACATTAAGTATTCTTTTGTAGTGATATGACAATATGCTATCAATTGATAGATTTGGCAGGTTTGCAAAAAAAGCTTGTGATTCATCAAGACGACGCTCGGACTGAAACGAGCTAATATATTGTATAAAGCTCTCTGGAGTCTCAACTGATAACTGTATACTAGAGTGTAAACTATCTTTGAGGTTCGCAACTTCTTTATCAGTTAGAGAAGCATTCGGCATATAATCGTCACACGAAAGTGTTTGTGAAAAATAATTAAACCTTACAGCTCCGTTGTGAAGGTAGTCACAACTAAATAAAGCGGTAGCCAGTGAAAGTTTCCAATCGTAATTTGAAGCTTGAGGTGAATCAGGCGCAGCCTGTCTTAAAGAGATATTATATTGTTCTATAATGGATAGGTCAGGTTCACTTAAAACTAGATCAGAGGATTTATACAAACGGTTTATAACACCTAATAACCTCTGCTGGTTGATACTACCGAGAATCACCAACTCAATCCCGACAATCTCTTTCTTATTAAACTGTGTTAAAAACTGTTGAAGAGTTGTGTCAATGTTTTCCCTGGGTAGTTTTACAACTAAATAATGATTAGTAGAGTTCGTACTATAATTTACCTGATAACCTTGCCCTGTAAGGTTATATTCAAACTCAGTAAACTCACTTTCGAGTTTACTATGACTTTTTACATGGATCAGCAGGTAGTGGCCTGGCAGGTTTGCATCAATCAGCTGAACATTAAACCCAGAACTGATTGTTTCATATAAAGATGATTTTATAGATGTGTATACGTCTGCTGCCTTGGAGCAAAACGAGAACAGTAGAAGTGTTAAAGATAAGAAATAATAGCGCATAAAAAAAGGCCTCAGTAGAGGCCTTTATAAAACATTAATCGTTTAATGCCAACTCTTTCTTCATACTTTCTATTTGATTAATGTATGAAATGTAAGCGGTAGCATTTTTTGACACATTACGATATCTTTTGGCTTGCTCTAATGCATCTACTGCCTGCTCAGGTTGACCCAATCGTTGATAAGCAACCCCCATCTGTAGGTAAGCATAGCCAGCATCACCATCTCTTAAATTTCCTTTTCTAATGGCTGTTTTAAACGCATCAATTGCTTTTACATATTCCTCATCTGTAAATAATATATATGCGATCTCGTAATCGTACTTTCCGCTGCTAGTATAAGAAGCTGCTTTTTTATACGCTGAGATAGCTTTTGCACTAGCCTTTGCATATTTATAACTATTAGCAATGCTACGCCAAATATCTTCATCAGCTTCAACAATTCCTTTATTAACACCTTCTTCTAAGCGATCTGCAGCTAGAAGTGGAATCTGGTTGTTAGAGTATAAGGCTGATAGCTGCTTATAATTTGTTTCAGAATCCCACATTCCATTCATGTAAGCTAACTCTGCAAGTGCTAACATATCCGGCGTTTTACCACGCTGACTTAGAACAGCGAACAAATTGTTATATACCGATTTTTCGGCTGGGAATAACTCCACCATTTCACGACCAACAACTTCTGCACCAGGCAAATCTTTTAGCT
>JAPHRL010000032.1 GCA_026195755.1 Kangiella sp.
GTTTTAATGACCGTTGAAAGTAATGAGAGTCTAAAACCTTATTCTATCCGTTCACCGATTACTGGTGTAGTAACTGATTTATTCTCCAATGAAGGAGAGCAGGCCAACGCTCAAGTTTTACTGGAGGTTACAGCAACCGATAAGCTGGTTGCAGAGTTAGCTATTTACCCAACAGATAGGGCGAAGGTGAAACTTAATGCACCTGTGGAACTGATGATTAGCGGGTTTGATACTCCAGTTCGCTCAACCATTGATAGCAGCCTGCCTCAGACTCGCTCCGATCAAGCAAAGATTTATCGCGTTAAATTCAATAACACTGAACTTGGGCTTAGTGAAGGACAGTTTGTTACTGCTAAAGTTGAAGTGAATACTCTGGAAGTTCCCTTGGCTGTAAAAAGAACTGGTTTACAGGCATTCAGAGATTTTACGGTCGTCTATGCCAAAGTAGGCGAGCAGTACGAAGTTAGAATGCTTGAGCTTGGTGAACAAGATAGCGAGTGGGTTGAAGTTCTGGGAGGACTTGAACCTGGCACCGAATACGTTACTGAAAACAGTTTTATTATCAAAGCCGATATCGAAAAATCCGGCGCGTCGCACGACCATTAGGAGTGAGCAATGCTGGATAAAATTTTACGATTTTCGATACATCGAAATTTTTTAATACTGATTGCAGTTCTCGCTTTAGCGGGGCTTGGGCTTTGGAATTTTAAAAAGCTGCCGATTGATGCGGTACCTGATATCACCAATGTGCAGGTTATGATCAATACGGAAGCGCCCGGTTATACGCCTCTTGAGGTTGAGCAGCGTGTAGCCTATCCATTAGAAACCGCATTAGCTGGCCTGCCTGGTTTAGCCAACACGCGCTCAGTTTCACGTTATGGCCTGTCGCAGGTTATCGCTATATTTGACGACGAAACTGATGTTTATTTTGCAAGACAACTGGTCAATGAGCGACTTGTTTCTGCTAAATCTGAATTGCCGTCGGGCCTTGAGCCAGAGCTTGGTCCTATAGCAACTGGCCTGGGTGAAATTTTCATGTTCACCGTTGATGCCGAACCTGGAGCGGTTAACGAAGAAGGCGAACCCATTACCCCAATGGATTTACGGACGGTCCATGACTGGATCATTCGACCGCAGTTAATGCGCGTTCCGGGTGTAGTCGAAGTTAACCCGATCGGCGGTTATGAGCGTGAAATTCTAGTCGCTTTTGAGTCGAAAAAACTGCTTGCGTTTAAATTAACTCAGGCTGATGTTATTTCAGCGATTCAACAGAACAATGCCAATCAGGGCGCCGGTTTCATTGAGCAAAGTGGTGCTCAATGGCTGATACGTATTCCCGGTCAAGCTGAAAACCTGGAGGCTATTGAATCTATTCCATTAAGCACTCAAAACGGTTCAAGCATCAGAGTATCGGATGTGGCTACAGTGAGCGAAGGCCATGGCTTGAGAACTGGCGCAGCCACACAAAATGGGCGTGAAGTGGTCATGAGCACCGTCTTCATGTTGATTGGCGAGAACAGCCGCACCGTTGCGCAAGCGGTTGGCGAAAAACTCAAAGAAATTAACGATACTCTTCCCGAAGGAGTGGTTGCGACTGCCGTTTACGACAGAACCAAGCTGGTTGACGAAACCCTGAAAACGGTAACCACAAATCTCACAGAAGGTGCCTTATTAGTCATCGTTATTCTGTTCCTGTTGTTAGGCAATATTCGTGCAGCTTTCTTGACCGCATTAGTTATTCCTTTTGCAATGCTGATGACTATTACCGGCATGGTGCAAACACGAGTCAGTGCCAATTTAATGAGTCTCGGTGCTTTAGACTTTGGTTTGTTAGTTGATGGGGCCATTATTATTGTTGAGAACTGTCTGCGGCGACTCAGTCAAAATAGTCATCAACAAGGTCAGCTAGCATTAAGAGAGCGTCTCGACATAGTCTTTAACGCTACGCGTGAAGTCATTCGTCCGGCCATGTTTGGTGTCTTTATTATCACTGCGGTATACCTTCCGATATTTGCGCTGGAAGGCGTCGAAGGCAAGATGTTCCACCCAATGGCCATCACTGTAGTCATAGCACTGTTAAGCGCTATGCTGCTGTCGATCACGTTCGTTCCTGCGGCTACTGCATTGCTGTTTAAAAAGCCTGTTCAGGAAAAGCACAATTACATAATGAAAGGCGCCGCGAAGATCTATCAGCCAGCACTTAGTTGGGTGTTGAAAGCTAGATGGATTGTGGTTTCAGTTGCTGCTTTGTTAGTGGTTATCAGTGGTTATCAGGCAACAAGATTAGGTAGCGAGTTTGTACCCAATCTTGATGAAGGTGATATTGCTATGCATGCGCTACGTATTCCTGGTACATCCTTGAGTCAGGCCATTGCATTACAAGAAAGTCTTGAAGATAAAATTAAGGAAATGCCTGAAGTCGAGAGGGTCTTCGCTAAAATTGGTACTGCTGATGTCGCTACTGACGCTGTTCCTCCAAGCGTTGCAGATAATTTTATTATTTTAAAACCTCGCAGCGATTGGCCTGATCCCGACAAAACTAAAAATCAGGTGGTTCAGGAGTTGTCGGATCTAGTCAATCAAATACCCGGCAATCGCTATGAATTCTTACAACCAATTCAAATGCGTTTCAATGAACTTTTAGCTGGTGTCAGAGCAGAGCTTGCGATTAAAGTTTTTGGTGACGATTTAGAGCAACTGGCTGCGCTGGGAGATGAGATCGAAGGAGCGATAAGTTCCGTTGAAGGCATAGCTGATCTACAGGTTGAGCAAATCACTGGGCTACCAATGTTAGTCATTGAACCAGATGCAAAGAAACTGGCTCAATATGGCATCTCCAAAGCATTGTTACAGCAGCAGCTTGCCACAGCCATGAGGGGCACTGTTGCTGGGAAATATTACGAAGGTGATATTCGTTCAGACATAGTTGTTCGACTGAATGAAACCAGTCGTTCCAATATGGATAACCTTAATCGCTTACCCATACAAATTAATGGCGATACGGCAGTTCCTTTACAGGAATTAGCAACGGTGAAACAAGTTATTGGCGCTAACCAGGTCAACCGTGAGAATGGTAAGAGAAGGGTGGTTGTAACTGCTAATGTCAGAGGTCGAGATCTCGGTTCATTCGTTGAAGATATTCAAACAGCTATCAATAGTAATGTTGATATCCCTGCTGGATATTGGATCGAATACGGTGGCACTTACCAGAAACTTCAATCAGCATCTGACCGATTAAGTCTTGTAGTACCCTTGACGCTGTTGATGATCATTGGTTTGCTAATTTTAGCGCTGGGCTCAATTAAAGATGCACTCATAATCTTCTCAGGAGTACCACTGGCTTTAACCGGTGGCGTTGCCGCTTTGATGTTGCGTGACATTCCATTTTCAATTTCAGCAGCCGTTGGCTTTATTGCTCTATCCGGTATTGCAATTTTAAATGGGCTGGTTATGGTGTCCTTCATCAGAGAGCTAATCAAAGATCGTGTCACTCTGGATAAAGCTATTTTCCAAGGGGCATTAACCCGTTTAAGACCTGTGTTAACAACCGCTTTGGTTGCCTCTCTAGGTTTTGTTCCGATGGCGTTAAATACTGGCATTGGTTCTGAAGTACAGCGTCCATTGGCAACCGTTGTGATTGGTGGCATTATCTCTTCCACCTTGCTAACTCTGTTCGTAATTCCGGCACTGTATAAATTACTACACAAAGAAAATACTCCCAATAAGGAGCAAGTAAGTGAATAACAAAGCGATTAATATCTGCTTAAAAATTATTGTGGCTTTGCTGGCATTGGTTTCTGCTAATGCCTTTGCACACGGCGTTGATGACAGCACGCGAAGCTTTCTCGAAAACAATACCGGTGTGCAGTTCATTCCCTTTCTATACATTGGTGCTAAGCATATGGTGACCGGGTATGATCATTTGTTGTTCCTAGTCGGTGTTATTTTCTTTCTATACAAAAGCAAAGATGTACTGTTATATGTCACCATGTTCACCATTGGCCATAGCATCACGCTGCTGTATGGCGTGCTCAATGATATTAACGTTAATGCCTATCTGATTGATGCCATTATCGGCTTATCCGTTGTCTATAAAGGCTTCGACAATCTTGGTGGCTTTAAGCGCTTATTTGGTCGACAACCCAACACGCAGTTAGCCGTTTTGATATTTGGCTTATTCCATGGCTTTGGCCTGGCGACCAAACTGCAAGAATTTCAATTGCCTGAAGATGGCTTGTTGAGCAATCTGATCGGATTCAATATTGGCGTAGAAATAGGGCAGTTTGCAGCTTTAGGCATCATCTTGTTGCTCATCAATGCCTGGCGGAAACTACCATCCTATGAAAGGTTTTCCGTTACTACCAATACACTATTGATGAGCGCGGGCTTTATGCTGATGGGCTTCCAGCTCACTGGCTACTTCATAAATCAATAAGACAAGAGATTAACTATGCAACCAACAGTTAGTAATAAAAGTTTACTCAAAGCGACTATTATCGCTTTAGTGATTGCGGCAATCGCTCTGGTAACCATTATTTTGCCGTCAGAGTACAACGTTGACCCAACTGGAATAGGCCAGAAGCTTGGGCTAACAGTTTTAGCCACCGGCAAGACTGAAGAAAACAAAGTAACGCCTGTTGAAAATGATGCGCAACCTGAGTCAGCCACCAAGACTATCGAGGTGACGGTTCCGGCTGGGCGTGGTATCGAGTATAAGTTCGCCATGGAACAATTCTCAAAGATGGAATACGAATGGATGACCGATGGTCAGCCGCTCTATTTTGATCTGCATGGGGAACCTGAAGGTGATACTACAGGTTATTTTGAAAGTTATGTCATAGCAACCAATGCCGAAATGAAAGGCTCTTTCACAGCACCTTTCGCGGGTTCGCATGGTTGGTATTGGAAGAACAACTCAGACCAGGACGTAGCGATACAGTTAATCGTCGAAGGCGAATTTGAAGTTATTGGTTTAAAACAGTAAATTGGAGACAGTTATGAAAAAAATATTAAGCATTTTAGCGTTGGTAATTGTGTTTGCATCGGGCAGTGTATTTGCACACGGTTCGCACGGTAAAATCAGCGGCCAGGATGCAAAGAGCATTGCCTATAAGTCAGTTAAGCAAATGACTTTTAAAGATTTAGGTTTTGAGCCAGGGAAGCTCAATGAAAGCTGGAAGAAAATCACTGATGCTGACATTTCAGTAGTCGAAATCGGAACAGGTTATTTCGTCGTGAGTGCAAAAAACACATCGGAAGAAGCAACTATTTATTTCAAGATAGCCACTAATGGTCAGGTGCTAGCCGCTAGTGAAACAAACATCTTCTCAGAGGAATAGTATGATCGAAATCATTCCAAATTGGCACCCAATATTTGTTCACTTTACCGTAGCATTACTTGTTATCTGCGGGATTTTTCAACTTGTGCTTTGGGTTTTTCCCAGTAATGCAACATCTACGGCAACTAGCGCTCAGAGCTGGCTAGTTATACTCGGCTCAATCGCAGTGTTAGCGACAGTGGGTACAGGACTGCAGGCTTATTATAGCGTTGCTCACGATACACCATCTCATTTAGCGATGACCGATCATCGTAATTGAGCGTTGGCGACAAGTTCTGTTTTTCTGATTGGAGTGGTTTTGTTTTATCTGTTTCCTAGAAAGGGCCAGTATCTTGCAGGTGTTTTCTTCGTTGCAGCTTTGATTTTAGTGTCGATCACAGCCTATAAAGGTGGCGATCTTGTTTACAGACATGGATTAGGGGTTATGTCTTTACCCGAGGTCACAGGTGAAGGGCACGATCACGACCATGGTGATGGCAATGGCCACGATAAGCAAAGCAACCACCACGTTGATACAAAAGAAAGCACTACAAAAGCAAGTGATACTCATGCTCACGATGACACGCATGCACATCAAAGAAATAGCCAAGATCATCATGCCAATGCAGATGATCGAGCATACATCAAAGACATAATTGCTGATGTTAAATACGGTTGGGAAAATGGTGATGGAGCTCCGTTCCGAAAGCATTTTCTTGATTTTGAAGGCGCCCGATATGTAGAGTCAGGTGGTCAGAACGAAGGCCTTAAGGACTTGGTAACCCATCATGTAGAACCTGAAAAAGATGCTCTGGAATATCTTTCTTTGGAATTCTCCAATATTGAAATCTATTTTGAGAATAACTTTGCCTGGGTAGTAGCCGATACCCGAGTCAAAGGTAAGGTCAACAAAACGGGATATGAATTTGATAAATCAGGCTATCAGACATTCCTGTTCCGCAAAGTAAACGGCCAGTGGAAAGTCGTGCATACTCACTCTTCATCACGCGATTATCGTGATGAGGGGGTAAAAGGCGAGCCCAAAGAAGACACCAGTGTAGAACCTCAAGAGTCAGACCATTCGCATGACGGGCATGGGCATTGAAAAGCTTCTTCGCACTTCAGTCAACAGGCTTTTATTCATTCTGAAAGTCAAATCTGCATTGAATCAGTTCAAATAAATACAAAGTGCCTCTTATAGTAAGGGGCATGTTTATTTATACTGTTTACGGTATTTGGGATGTAAACTCGAAAGGAAATTCGATGAATAACTCAGGGATCTCTCTAACGCTAATGGGTAACCTAGCCATTAGATACAATGGAGTGCGTCAACAATTCAGGCTAACTGGTAGCACTAAAAATCTTTTTATGTTGCTAGCTTGCCATTGTAATCATACTTTCCGTAAAGAATATTTATACGACAATATCTGGCCGGATTCTCCATGCCAACAAGCACGCTCTGCATTAAACACTGCCTTATGGCGTATCAAAAAATACTTGAGCTCATTTGAGGGTATTGGAATCGTCACTTATGACGATTTAGTGAGCTTAAGTATTGCTTCTGATGTTTATCTTGATGTCCGTGCTTTGGAAAGTGCCGTAAATGAATTGCAGAACTCCAAAGCAGACTCTTTTCTTCTTGATACAACTCATAGAGAACAGTTAACTGATATTGTCGCTAACTGTTATGGCTTATTTCTTGAAGGCTCTGATGAACCTTGGGTGCACTCTGCACGTGAGCTTTATACATCATATTATATTCAAGCACTGACTTACTGTATGCGTGATGCTGTGGCATCAGGTTTATATGAGAGTGCACTGCAACACGGGCGGCGATTGTTAGAGCTTGATCCATTTAGAGAAACTGCCCAGCGTGAGATAATGTGGGTATACGTCATGAATGGGCAGAGAGCTCAAGCTATAAAGCAGTATCTTGATCTGAAAGGTATGTTACAAAAAGAACTCGAAATTGAACCAATGCCCGAGACTGTAGAGTTATATCAATGCATTGTCTCAGATAAGAAGCCCGATTATTTTTTAAATTCAACCAGCAAGAATTGTGATGGCCAAGATTTAAAAAAATATAATTTAGATCAAATAAGGCAACAAATTTTCCACCATTTAGTCACTGACCTTAGTTTATAACTCCTATCTTTTCTGCCAAAAACCATTTCTATCAATTAGTTACGCGCATTGTGACTGAGCTGTGACTCGGTCACGTTGCTCCTGTGATTTTACTGTGCCTCATAGCTTTCGGTGGCGTGACAGAAACGATAGCTATTTGAGAGTACGCGGAATTTTGTTCTGCTAGCTTTCTTTTATGGATTAAGCCAAGAAGTGCGAATATGCAGGACTTCCCACAATATTCTTCGATTCTGTCAAACCAGAAACAATATGTATTCATTTTTCGAGTTAACCGAGAAATGAGTAAAGAGAGTGGGGTACCGGAAAGAACCATTATCAATCTTGAATTAGCCAATACCAAACAGAGCTGGTCATTTTCCAGTTTAGAAGAAGCATTTGAGCAAATTCAAAATACTTTATCAAAAGCTTAATCCTCAACAGGGTCTATAAAATATGTAAAAGGACGATTTTATGATTAATCCAACTTATCCAGGTGTTTATGTACAAGAGAAAGCGTCAGGCGCAAGAGCAATAGCTGGCGTAGCTACCTCTATTACCGCTTTTGTCGGCACGACAAGGCGAGGGCAACTCAATACCCCCACCCGAATTTTTAACCTAAGAGATTACGAGCGACACTTTGGCGCGGGTGGTAGTGCCAGCTTTACGGAAGAACAGATTAAATTATTCTTTGATAATGGCGGCACTGAGGCATGGATTACCAGAATTGCTAAAGATGCAGAAGCTGCGTCTGTTGATGTGGAAAACGAAGAGGGGGATGCTGTTCTCAGATTTACTGCCAAGGAGGTGGGGGTCGAAGGCAACAATATCCGTGTTGAGGTTGACTACAATACGCTGCAGCCTGAAGCAACTTTCAATCTTAAGGTTTATCGTCGTATTACTAATAGCAATGGAACTATCAGTATTGAGAACAACGAAACCTACAGTAATCTTTCTATGGATCCAGACGATGGTAAGTATGCTGTTACGAATATCAACAATTTAAGCTCTTTAGTTGAAGCTGAAGACTTAGCAGCTGGTGCTGTTACTCCAATGAGTGCTTCACACTCATTATCAGGACTTTTGTTGCCGGATGATGATGGTGACTTTGTGGATACGGTTACTGATAAATTTTCAGGTAATTCATCTGGACAGTTTGTTTTAAAAGTAGATAACAATGCCCCGGTTACCATTGTTGTTTCATTACCTCCCGCAACTCCGGTAGCTGATTTTGATGATGATTTACTGGTGAATATTTCGGATGCGCTTAATGCTGGCATCAGTTCGTTAGGCCTGAGTAACACAGTGAATTGTACTTATAACTCTGACGTTTCTACAGGCAGGATGATTCACATCAGTGTTGATGATGCCAGAATCAGCATAACACCGGCAGCAAGCAATGATATTGCAGTTCCATTAATGCTAGGTAGCAGTCAGGGTGGACTAGAAGTGAGTCGTTTTGCAAACTTACGTCCAGCAGCTTCTTGCTATGTAGCACGGCCCTACACAATATCTGGCACAGCGCCTGATTTTACACCCTTAATTTCACTTTTTGAAACCGATAAGGCTGATTTAAATGCATTTGCTCTAACCGACTCAAGCAGCTTTAGTCCTCATAGCTTTGGCGGTATTACCTATTCCAATGCAACCGGCAATATGTTGGTAGGAAATCAATTCATACCATCCAGTCCTCCAGACCACTCTTTTGGTGCCTTGGTTAATCTCACAGAAAATCTGAATGCAATTGCTACAGTTATTTCAAATAACA
>JAPHRL010000185.1 GCA_026195755.1 Kangiella sp.
AAAAAAGACTTTATTCTTGTCCTGTGGTATATGCTCGATCACACTTAGATTAGCTGTGCGTTTTTGTAAGTAACGTACGCGGCGATCAATTTCGCGTAGTTGTTTCTTCCGGTAAATGTACTCAGCATTTTCGCTTCGATCGCCTTCCGCGGCAGCAGCGTTGATTGCGCGTGTGACTTCAGGTCTGAGTGTCTTCCACAAATAGGCAAGTTCATTGCGCAGACGCACCGCGCCTGCGGCGGTGATTAAATTGGATCGTTGCATAGTTTTAGAGTTCGTTTAAGTTCGGTTGGTCTTCTTGTTCGCCCTCGGTGGCTTCTTTTAGCTGCTGATCAAGGTTCTCAACTCGTTTTTGTACTTCTTGCTCAACTTGCTTAGCTTTATCCAACTGTTGCTTCTTATAGTCTGACAAAAGTTTATCGGACTCTTTTTCTTCGTTCGAGCATGCTGCCAGCGTTAAGGTAATCAGGATCAGTGAAAGCCATTTATACATCGTGATACTCCTATCAATTCGTTAGAGTTTTATGATAGCGCAGATAATGGTAACAAGTCCCTATGCTGTAACTAATTATGCCCCATTAGGGAAATTCCAGGTTATACATTATAATTTACTAATGTATAACCTGGAGTCGTGTATTACGATGCCACATTATAATCAACAAATTATGACACCATTGAGTTGGGGTAGGGGGCTTGCGTTATTACTGCAGATACTTTATCTGTTTTGGCTACAGCAAATGCCCTCACCCGTGGTTTGGATCATTCTGTCGATGCAAACGGCCATACTGTTGCATACTCTCGTTATCAGTCGCACAACTGTCAGTGAGCTGGGTATTTTTGTTGCGCTGCTACTTGATGTGCTGTTACTGATGGCATACGTCTATCTTACAGGCGGTATTGCCAACCCCTTGATTTCACTTTTGCTATTACCGGTCGCTGCCGCTTCTTTGATGCTCAAATCTCGCTATGCATTAAGCTTGTTATTGATCGCTATCGCAGGCTATAGCCTACTGTTAAGTCTGGTTTCGGAACACCAGGCCCATCATAGTTTTACGTCTCACCTAGTAGGCATGTGGCTGGTGTTTATTGCCAGTGCGCTCTTGTTGTATTACCTGGTCAGTCGTCTAGTGCGGGCAACCCGAGGCCAGCAGCTAGAATTGGAACAGCAGAAGCAACGGCAACTCAGAGATGATTATTTACTGGCGCTTGGGGTTTCAGCAGCGGATGCCGCGCACCAATTGAATACCCCCTTATCTAGTTTGGCAGTGATAATTGATGATATGCCTGTGTCGGATGATAAAAAGTTAATGGAGCAACAGATTAGTCGCTGCCAGAAGATTACGCAGAATATTCAGGAGCAGTTTGAGCAGTTAAAGCAACGTCAGTATCAAACGAGCTCGGTACGGGATTTAGTAAGTCAGGTTACTTCCAGTTTCCGCTTGCTGCATCCGACGGTGATATTGGAGATGGATTCTGAATCTGATTGCAATAGCAACCAATATCAGCTGAACAGTCACCTTGGCTTTATCAGCGCCTTACTCAATATTATGGATAATGCAGCAAGGGCTTCGGAGCGTAATCAACAGACGCGCATTAAGTTGTCTTGTGAGATTGTGAGGAATCAGAGTCAACAGCCGTACCTCACTCTGCGAATTTTTGATTATGGTGAGGGAGTGGCTGAGCAACAGGTAGAGAATTATGGTTTTGTACCTAACCTTAATTCACAGCAGGGGATGGGGGCCGGAAGTTTGATATCCAGTGCCAGTATTGAGTTGATGGGGGGCACCATTCAAATAGACAACCACTCCAAAGGAGCCGTAGTGGCAGTAAACTTACCTATTGCTGCGCAAGTGTCAGCGCAAAGCGGGCTTTAGATTATGACTTCTCATTTGCTATTGATTGAGGATGATGCAGTTTTTGCTCGGGTACTGCAAAACTCGCTACAAAAACGGGGAATTAGCTGCACCCATGTCAGTGCTATTGAGCAGACTTCAGATCCTGGGCTACGAAAGGATTTCGACTCGATAGTACTGGATTTGTATCTGGATGGAGAGTCTGGTCTAAGCATTTTGCCACAATTGCGGCAGCGATATCCGCAGGCCAGTATTCTGGTGCTGACCGGTTATGCGAGCATAGCAACCACCGTGCAGGCGATTAAGCTGGGTGCCGACAACTACCTACCAAAGCCTGCTAATGCCACTCAGATACTCACCGCTCTTACACAAGGGTCAGTTGATATTCCTGTAACAGACCAGCAGAGCAAAATAGACCATAAGGAAGAGACTAGGGAAGCTGAACCGCAGCAGAATGTTCTGTCGGTTGAGAGATTGCAGTGGGAGCATATCCAAACTGTTTTAGCTCAGCACCAGGGCAATATTACAGCAACTGCCAGAGCGTTAGGGATGCATAGAAGGACGTTACAGAGAAAATTGTCAAAAAAACCTAAAAACAAATAAGAATGGTGTTGATAACTATTCTCATTTAGATCTATAATGCGCGCGTTGTTCACTTACAAACACAATACAGGGTATGACAATGCAACCTCGTTTCTCTTTCAGCGCATTAACTGTTGCGATGACAGTGGCGCTTACAGCACCTCAAACAACGCTGGCTGACGACCTTAAAAAAGGCGATCAAGTCGAAACCATTCAAATCATTGGCGATAGTCAAGCCGCACAAAAAGTGCCTGGTTCTGCGCACGTAGTTTCAGAAACTGAGCTAGAAGAATTCAAATATACTGATGTTAATCGTGCCTTACAGCAGGTACCTGGCGTTTATATCCAGCTGGAAGATGGCTTGGGTTTACGTCCTAACATCGGTATTCGTGGAACGGGAACCGGTCGTTCGGGTCGGATCACGTTAATGGAAGATGGTGTTTTAATCGCACCAGCGCCTTATTCAGCCTCATCAGCCTATTATTTCCCAACCTTTGACCGCATTACTGGTATCGAAGTATTGAAAGGCCCAGCGGCTATTAAACACGGTCCTTTCACCGTTGGTGGTGCAGTCAATCTGATTTCGCGTCAAATTCCAGTGGATGCAGAAGGCCAATTGAAACTTGAGATTGGCGAGAATAATGAGCGCCGTGGTTATGTCTATTATGGCGACAGCAGCGACAATTTTGGTTATTTGATCGAAGCTAACAAGCACGTTACTGATGGGTTCAAAACGATTGACCGTCATGGCGACGAAACTGGCTTCGACAAAGACGATTATGTTGCCAAGTTCCGTGTTAACTCAGATTACTCAGCAGATGTTTATCAGCAATTGGATATCAAAATTCAGCATTCCACTGAAGACTCTGATCAGTCTTACTTAGGTTTGACCGATGCAGATTTTGCCGCTAATCCTTATCGCATGTATGGCGTTTCAGCACTGGATAATTTTGACGGCGAGCATGACCAATATGTACTGAGTTACTACGCGGACTTAACCGATAGCTTTGACTTGCGCGTTACAGCGTATCGCAATGAAACGGCACGCAACTGGTATAAAACCGGCGCATTCATTATGGATGACCCATTGAACCCTGGCACTAGCACACGTTACAGCTGGTCGAACATTATCAATGAAATTAACACTGGTGGTAGCAACGCAGCTTACTTCCAGTCGATTCTGGATGGAGCTGATGCGCCTAATGATCGCATTGAAATCACTGACAATAATCGTAACTACTTGAGTGAAGGCATTCAGGCAAGTTTCGAGTGGGATTTCACTGTTGGCGAAGCACAGCATGATCTGCAGTTAGGTTTGCGTGTTCACGAAGACGAAGAAGATCGCTTCCAGCGCAATAGCTATTTCATTCAGGAAAATGGCACCTTGGTGTTTGATCAGGCCGATGCCTGGGGCACAGCAGGTAACCGAGTATCTTCAGCAGAAGCAAACTCTTACTATTTAGTTGACACCATTACTTACGGTGACTGGATATTCACGCCGGGGGTTCGCTACGAAGACGTGGATCTAAAGCGTGAAGACTGGGCTAATGCGACCGACCGCAGTGCAGCGCCAAGTGTGCGCACCAACAGTGTTTCAGAAGTGCTACCCGGTTTTGGCGCCTTGTGGTTATTAAGCGATAACACCAGTTTATTGTTTGGTGTGAATAAAGGTTTTGCGCCTCCTGGAAACAGCCCTACGGACAAACCAGAAGAAAGCTGGAACTATGAAATGGGTGTGCGTTTTGCCGGAGAAAGCTATAACAGTGAGCTAATCGCTTTCTACAGTGATTATGACAACCTGTTGGGCGAGTGTACTATGGCCAATAGTGGCTGCAGTATTACCGAAATAGGCGACCGCTTTAACGGTGGTGCAGCTGAAGTTAAAGGTCTTGAGTTGCGAGTTGTGGGCAAGTTTACAGAAAATTGGTTAGGCAGCTTCAGCTATACCTACACCGACACCGAATTTGCTTCGACTTTTGACAGTAATGTCTGGGGACCAGTTGAAAGTGGTCAGCCGATTCCATACATCCCTGAAAATCAGATGCAATTATCGTTTGGTTATGACAACTCAGAGTGGAATCTTTTCACTAACTTGAACTATGTTGACGGCACCTGTACTAAGCCAGCCTGCGGCGCCTTCGAACAAACCGACGATCGCTTTATCGTTGATTTAGCATCTGAATTTGATATCAACGACAGCACCAGCATCTACGCAACGATTGATAACGTATTAGATGATGACTCGATTGTTGCACGTGAACCTTATGGTGCACGTCCCGATAAACCAAGAACAGCGCGAGTTGGTGTGAAGTTTAACTTCTAAAGATTTAGCTATAGGAAGTTCTAATAACAATAACGATGTTAGTCTCTCCCTGGGCTCACACTTAAACACAGGGTCTGTTGACCTTTGAGGTTCGTTTTTGCAGCAGTTTGTTTGGGTTTTATACAAGGCATCGCGTGTGAGGTGTAGTCATTCTCCATCCACACGGGATAACACAGTTGAAAAGCCAAACAAACGCTGCCTTTCGGGTTCAATCAAAAGCGCGCTGTTCTTTGTTGCTCGCCATTACCTTACGACTGCATGGATGCAGGAAGTAGAGCGACTCAGGAGACAAAGCCGAGAATGACTAGGCTACATGACGAGCGTCGCGATCAGAACGCTTTTGCTTTGAACAAAAATTGAACATCAAAGGTCAACAGACCCTCCGAGTGGTTAATTTGAGCCAAATGATACAAGCCCGCTTCGGTGGGCTTTTTTTATGTCCAGCGTTTTAAAGCCCTGCTTTTTTAAGTAAGAAGCAAACTGGGTTATGATAGTGAGATAAAGGTCACTTTAAATGGCATCTGTAATGGCACTACTAAAACCACACAATAGAAAACCTATTCATTATAGGCATATACAATGCAACGGTTATCTCAGAGAGGATAACTTGTGGGATATCGAAGCACACCTGACTGATGATAAAGGTTATCCTTTTCCAACCTTGCAACGAGGTGTCCTGCAGCCTGGTGAATTGGTCCATGAATTGTGGTTAAGATTAACGCTGGATAATCAGTTGGTGATTCAGGATGTTGAAGCCGCTATGTCGATTACTCCTTTTTCAATCTGTTCACAGATTGAGGATAATTATAAGCGTTTGGTAGGTTTGCAAATTGGCCGTGGTTGGACGCATAAAGCAAAAGAACTGGTGGGTGGTGTAGAAGGTTGCTCGCACTTGTTAGAATTATTAAGACCGATGGCGACCACTGCTATACAGACCATTTACCCTTACCTGAATTTTTCGCAAGATGGACGCTTTCCTATCAGTGATAATGTGCTGAATTCTTGTCATAGTTTTTCAGATAGGAATAAGGTTATTAAGGAGTTCTGGCCTGAAAAATATCAAGGACAGCAACTTGACGTCAAAGAGGTTAATGATGAGTAGTATCGATTGGGTTACTAAGTACATAGAAATATTGGATCGGATTGAAGAGCATATGCTTGAACTGGAGCTCTGGTCTGAGTCACACCCCGGCCATCATAAATTGCAGAGCAGCATGCCTTTCTGTGTCGATACCTTGCAGTTGGAAGAATGGATTCAGTTTGTGTTTCTGCCCAAAATGCGTGAGTATGTAGAAGAAGAGCAGCTGCCACCAGGGCCTGCACAAATCACACCCATCGCAGAAGAGACTTATAAAGACCAACCAGAGTTGAGGTCTTTAATAGAACTGCTTAGAAAGTTTGATGAAATTTCTCATTTAAGCCATCTGCACTAAATAGTAGGTGAATCATGATCAACGACAAGAAAACTGCTCATTACCAAGAAGAGTTACTGCTTATCGAAAAAGAGTTGGTAGAAGCTTTGGGTTTGGCGGAAGAAGTTGGTGAGAAAGTGGAGTTAGACCAGGCGCGCTTTGGCCGTGTTTCTCGGGGTACTGCGTTGATGGATCAGGCCATGTCCGAAGCTAGTGTTGAGCGTGATAAAAAACGATTAATTGCAGTGAGAAAAGCACTTAAGCGTATAGAAGAAGAACAGTATGGTTTTTGTCTTGAATGTGATGAACCGATCAGCGAGAAGCGCCTGGAAGTCGCACCAGAAACAGAGTTATGCCTTGATTGCCAATCTTTCAAAGAAGAACACAATCGAAACTAGTCGCAGGCTCATTACTTAAAGAATTCTTCTGCGGCAATATCACTATTATCGTTTGGATGCGGAGACCAGAAACAATCTGCTGCGATTTTACCTTTGACAAACTTTACCCCCTCTTTTTTTAATCGTTTTTCTTGCTCTGAGTAATAAGCGCTATCAGGATGAAAAGCGATTCTTCCGTCCGAGCCAATCACTCGAAACCAAGGAAGGTCTAAATCACTATGCGCTAAACCAAGTGCTTTGCTGACATGTCGAGCGTGACGTGGAAAGCCTGCCAACTTTGCAATTCGACCATAGCTGCTGACTTTACCGGCAGGGATTTGTTTAACCCAAAAATATACCTGCTGCCGAAAGTGCTGCATTCGATCTTGGTTGGGTGACTTTGATTTTTGTTGTGTAATCTTTTTTGAATTGTTTGTCATATCAATAAGTTGACCTGGGTCAGGTGCTTATAACAAGCGTTAAAAGTGGTTTGATTATATCGATTTTCAGGCATATAGTGGAATTTATTAGCTTATGGTTTAATCTCAAAAAGAGAAGGGGAGGAAGCAATGGTATCGCTTATGGGGTTAATTTTTGGCAGTGAAAAAATGCCAGTTGATGACAGGCCATTGCAGGAAATAGGGGGTAAGCTAAGCTTGCATCAGGAGCAGCTGCATAGAGTGATGGAGCTGTATCTGGAGGCAATGCAAAAAGGATTGCAGGAGAATGTCAGTTACGGAGGGCTGGATGCATTGCTGGACACATTGGCTCGCAACAAGAGTGCAGAGTTCCTAAAATATCCCCACCAAATTATAGAGTCGAGTGCGATTGATAATGGTAACTATGTCCTCGGTCACGTGCTTAAAGAAAAAGATGTTAGCCGCGATTTAGCAACGAATGTTTCGCACCGAACCGGTATTGAACAGGACACCCTCGAAATCTTACTCCCTATAACCGCGACTTTAATGATGGGGCGTTTGGGTTTGTATCTTGATGAAGTCGAAGACGAACTAAAGCGCGACATTATATTGGATGTTCTACAAATCGAAGAGGGAACCAGCTTGAGAGAAAAAGCCCTTGAAAAAAGTAAACAGTTATACGGTGACTAATTTAAATCAATAAGCAGAGGCTTCTAGCAGGTAGAAACCTCTTCGCAGGGTAAAAGGTAACAGTTACTATTTTTATGCAGGCTCTGGTTTAAATCATCCTTTTTAAAACATCAGTGTCAGATCCTTTATCAAACCAGCGGTGCTTAATGGTGCCTGCTAAGTGCAGAATGATCAGCAATAATAAAGAGTAAGCGAACATTTCGTGGAGCTCATGCATCAGGTGTGCAGTATCTTCATTATCGGCAACCAGCCCCGGGATAGGGACCCCAAACCAT
>JAPHRL010000197.1 GCA_026195755.1 Kangiella sp.
ATCAATTGTCGGGCGGTGAGCAGCAACGTGTAGCGATTGCGCGGGCTTTTGCTTCTGAACCGAAAATTTTGTTTGCTGATGAGCCGACAGGCAATCTTGATACAGCTAATGGTGACAAGATTATTGATTTAATCTTTGAATTAAACCAGCAGCTTGGAACTACTTTAGTGTTGGTAACTCATGATGATCGTTTGGCTGAGCGTTGCCAGCGCTTAGTGCGTCTTGAAGCCGGTAAAGTGGTTGAAGACTCGGTAAATCAAGCTCAAGTAGTCAAGGGTGATACAGCGCAAACAGATAAAGTGGGAACAGCCTGATGCGCGGTATGGCTTGGCGTTTATTTCGACGGGACTGGCAGTCGGGCGAAGTTAAGGTCTTATTTTTTGCGCTGATGATTGCAGTGATGGCAATGGTAGCGATTGGTACTATAACCGATCGAACTCATCGTGCCATGGGCGAACAAAGCAGTGAGTTTTTGGGTGCGGACTATACTTTAAGAACTCCTAGACCCATTGAGCAGGAGTGGTTAGAAAAAGGGCGGAGTGAGGGACTACAGCTCACAGAATCTACCGGCTTCTCAACGGTCTTGGCTAAAGGCGATGAATTTCAGTTGGTCAGCGTGACCGCGTTAGGCGGCAAGTTCCCGCTTAAAGGTGAGTTTGAAATTGCTGACAAGCCTTTCACGCGCGGACAAAGTGTGCAGGCTCAACCAGAAGTAGGTTCGGTTTGGGTAGAGCCGCGGGTGCTGGCTGTTTTGGGCGCGCAAAAAGGCGATGAAGTTGATTTCGGATCGATTCAACTAACCATCGCAGGCGTGATTGTGGGTGGTCCGGGGCAAGCCAGCGAGATGTTCAATGTCGCACCGAAGGTCTATATCAATCAAGCCGATGTTGAGCGTGCCAATATTATTCAACCGGGTAGCCGAGTTTCTTATACTTTATTTATTGCTGGTGATATTCAACCACGCGAAAATTTTATCGATTGGCTTAAGCCGCAGATGAACAAAACCCAGCGCTTAACCGGCGGTAAAGAAGGTACACCAGCGTTACAGGCATCGATTGAGCGCGCGGAAACTTTCCTGCGTTTGGCGAGCTTGATTTCAGTGGTTTTGGCGGGTGTGGCTATTGCAGTTGCAGCTGGACGTTTCAGTCGTCGTCATTATGATTATGCGGCAATTTATCGTTGTCTTGGCATGCAGATTGCTCAAGTTCATCGTCTCTATATATCGCAACTAATGATCATGGGATTGATTGGTTCTGCCATTGGCGTTGTCCTGGGTTTGGCCATTCAACAAGCCATTATTGTGCAGTTTGCTGACTTCTTACCAAAGCCGATGGTTCCGATGAATTGGGCGCCGGTTATCGCTGGCGGTTTAAGTGGTTTGGTGGTGTTGATTGGTTTTGCATTGCCGGCTTTTTTCCAGATTGCACGAGTGTCACCATTGCGTGTTTTGCGTAAAGAAATGGTGCCGCAACCTGTTTCCAGCTGGCTGATTTATTTATTAGCGATATTGACCATGGCGCTACTGATGTGGTGGCAAAGTGGTTCCTTGAAACTGGTCGGCATTCTGTTGGGCGTGGCTCTGGTTGCCTTTATCGTTATTCGCCTGATGGCCTGGCTCATCTTTAAAGTGGGCATTTGGATTGGCAAACGAGGCTCCACAGCCGTTCGTTACGGACTCGGCCAATTAAAACGTTATCCCGCATTTACCATCAGTCAGATCACAGCGTTCGGATTAGCTTTTATCATCATGCTGTCGACAGTATTGATTCGAAGTGAGCTGCTAAGCGAGTGGCAAAGTCAGTTACCCGAAGATGCGCCGAATCATTTTTTACTTAATGTTCAGTCGGCAGAAGTACCAACCCTTGAGTCGATTTTGGCTGAGCAAAATGTCGAAACTGCAGGCATTTATCCCATGGTGCGCGGGCGAGTGACTGGCCTCAACGGTAAACCTATTGAAGAAGCTGTTTCTGAGGAGGCTCAGAATGATGGATCACTACGTCGTGAACTGAACCTCACCTGGGCTGAGGATATTCCTAAAGCAAATACTGTTGTAAAAGGTGAGTGGTGGGATAATCCTGAACATCAGCCTGATGAAAATGGTGTCTATCAACTTTCAATTGAGCAAAAGCTGGCAGAAAGACTCGGTGTTGGTATTGGTGACGTCTTCGAGTTTTCGATTGGCGGGCTTGTAGTTAAAAGTAAAATAACCAGCTTTCGTGAAGTTCAATGGGATTCGTTTGAGCCGAACTTTTTCATGATTCTAGAACCTGGGGCTCTGGGTGAAAATATGGCGACCTATATCACGAGTTTCCATTTGCCTCTGGAAAAGAAAAGTACTCTGAATACTATTTTACGTGAGATGCCGACAGTTACCATTATCGAGCTGGATGTCATTATGG
>JAPHRL010000062.1 GCA_026195755.1 Kangiella sp.
CTTCCATGATGTCACTTTACCAACCAGCGATGGGACGACACAAATTGATCACATCATCATTTCCAGACAAGGTATTTTTGTTATTGAGACCAAAAACTATTCAGGCTGGATCTTTGGTTCAGAAAAGAGCCGCTTCTGGACGCAGGTAATTTATAAAACCAAGAACAAGTTTCAGAATCCTTTATTTCAAAACTACAAACACATCAAAACTCTTCAAAACCTACTAAAGCTACCCACTCAATATTTTCATTCTGTCATTGTCTTTGCTGATGACTCGACTTTTAAAACCAGTTTGCCTAAAAATATCATAAAAGATTATCAACTTAATAACTATATAAGCAGATTTGAGAGCAATTATTTAGACGACCAGCAAGTGATTGATGCCAGATGTGAAATTGAGGATCACAGGCTACAGCAGGGATTTAAAACAAACCAGAAGCATATTCAAAATTTATCAAAAAACAGGCGCTAGACTTTCCACCTGCCGTAACACTGCTGATTAGACTGTCAGACTTTTTTATGGGTCTTCATCAATCGTCTTTGTGCCCACCCAACGACACAGACGGCAAAAAAGACACTTTAATAGGCGGTAATGAAATCGATTGACTTAACTGATTTAACAATACAGATTACGGTAACAATAAGACAAATGCGATAATACTGGCCAATGCCATTAATGTGCAGTGTAAATAAAAAGGTCCAACAATACATTAATGGATATGTATTAGACATGGTCAATGGAAATAGTGACGGCCAGCCCTTCATTGATAGTATGAGTGACTTAAGTCAGTCTGAGAATGATGCGATTGTACTCAAACATGATCTCAACGAAATCGTAACGGTTGATACTTGGATTGCGTTATTAAAGAAAACGGCTGAAGCTAGTAAAAGAAAGTGAATTAATAATAAGCGATATATTACAAAGCAATGTGGTATCTACTATCAGTACTACTTTGCTTGGTATAAGCCCGTTAAATTAAGCTAACTTTTTATATGTTTTACTAGGTCATCAACTCCCATCGGCTTTGCAAAATAGTAGCCCTGTGCCTCCTTGCAACCACATTGCTTAAGAAAGTTAAGCTGTTTTGCATTCTCGACCCCCTCAGCAACAGAACTAATACCAAAGTTGTTAGCTAAGTCGACAATAGATTTAACGATAATTTGTGAATTATTTTCTGTTTCGATTTTATCAATGAAAGAGCGATCTATTTTAAGCTCATCTACTGGCAAGTTTTTTAAGTTAGAAAGCGAAGTAAAGCCTGTACCAAAATCATCAATGGAGAACCGCAAACCAAGTTTCTTTAGGCTCTGGATAAATTTTTGACTCGTCGAAATATCATATATTGCTGTAGTTTCAGTAATTTCTAACTGACAGATTTTTGCGAAGTCCTGATATTCCTGAAAGATGTCATGCAAATTTTTTACCTGCTCTTCAATGTTTAGCTCTTTAGCAGAAATATTAATCGAGACTCTGCTAACCCAGTTTGGAATTAAGTCTGAGTCGAATAATTCTTTCTTGGCATTTGTGATTACCCATCGCGTAATATCAGGCATCAAGCCAATATCTTCTGCAACAGGGATGAATTGGTCAGGAGGTATAAAGCCCAACTGTGGATGTATCCAGCGTAAAAGTACCTCAACTCCAACAACTTCACGGTTTAAAAAAGAAAGTTGAGGCTGGTAAACGACATGAAAGTGCTGAAATAACTCTGGTTGCTTGAGTTCATTGATTAAGTTTTGTCGATGTTGTGCAATGTCAGAGAGTTCTCGACTGAAGAATGAGTACTGCTCCTCTCCATGACTTTTAGCGTTATGTAAAGCTATACTGGCAGCCGAAAGGAGTGACTTACTTTGACTTCCATCAGTCGGTGCAATGGCTACACCCATTGAAAGTTTAAAGGGTATCATTAGTGCCTCACTTGATTTATGGAGCTGTCTAAACACCAACTCAGGAAGGTTATCTATGATGTCCCGATCATTGTCTATTGTGACTGCCAAACCAAACTGATCTGAACCTAATCGACCCATTAAGCTATTGTTGTGAAAATACTCCCAAAGCTGCGAGGTGATTTTCTGTAACACCCTATCTCCAGCCTGGTGACCAAATTCCTGGTTCAATTGTGAAAAGCGATTGATATCAAGATAAATTAGAATGAGAACCTTATTATCTGGAAGGCTAGATAACTGCTTGTCTAGCAACCGAGTAAACTGATAATGTCTTGGCAGCTGAGTAACTGGGTCGAGAATCAGCAATTTCTCTGTACCCTCAACAGCTCGTCTCAACAAAATAAACAAAAGTACAGCCGTAACTAGAACATAAAACCATCCTTTGTATGTTTGCATCAAATTTATCATGGTCGAGTCATCGAAAAGTGCTTCAACTGCTTTATCCGAAAATAGAATCCAGAGCCCACCTATAACGGCATAAATCAAAGTCCCTCTGAATGCGGTAACAAATGTCTTTTTTTGCATGCCTATGCTTATCCTTTTAACTTTCAGTGCTTATTTCTGTGCTTGAATAATCTTGGGTTACTATGAATAAAGGATGACACCCAACGTTCTAGAAATGATCGTTTACGACTTTTTTTAATGTAAATATAACCTAAGATAGCAATCGTCAAAGCACCTATCGAGTCAACGATGAGATCCCACATAGTATCAGTTAAACCAGATGGATCACCGAGCATGGGTTTTTGCATGTTCATGCCAAAGAAACTGTCCATAGCAAACTCAAAGATCTCCCAGACCACCCCGAAGCCTACTGCAAAAAGAAAAGCGAAAAATGCTACAAAACCAGGTTTCATGTGCATACCGATTTCTTCCGTCTCGTTGAGAACATGCACCATCAGGAAGCCGATAATTCCCAGTAGAAATCCAGAAGTGGTATGCAGTGCCACATCCCACCACCAGAAACGTGTGTAATAGTCCCTGATTTCTCCAAGAAATAACGAAGCAAAAATAAAAGCAATCGCCATCAAAGAAAATATTGGTGGAATATAAACATCAAAAAACTTGGCCAGAACCAATGGCGCAAGTGTAATGATGATAATTCCTGTCGTAATAACAGCAGTGAACCATTGCTTTGACCATAATGCCAATACCAACTCTGCAATAAGAATAAGCTGTAGAACAATAGTGATCCGCTTGTGAATAATCTGCTCTTGCATAGTAGTCTAATAAATTAATTTAAAGTTGTTCTTGCTGAATTTCAATGTACTCTTTTATGGGCATGTCATTAATCATTAGTTCCTCAATAGTGCCCTTCCCTTTATATACACGCACCTTAGCATAAACATCTTCAACCTCATCTCTTTGACGTCGCCACACCGCAGACTCAATTTTGGGGGCATTTTCCTCAGAGGCAAAATAGCGATCGAAAGGTAAACTTACCAGATAGCCACCGTCATAACGTCTATAAAAGGTTTCAAGGTAGAGATAGTCCTGATCATCCTCCGGCTTAACATCGGTTAAAACTTCCAGCACTGCGTAGCCTTCATCATCAACTCCGACTAAGGCGTAGACCCAGTCTTCACTTTCAATTTCTGCTCCTTCCATAACTGGAACCACTTCCTGGTCAGCGGCATAACTCAGGGTCACATAGCGTCCTCGAAAGGGGTCATAGGGGTCGATTGGGCGTGTTTTGAATTTATAGGCGGTTCCTTCTGCCAAAATCTGGTTTTGCTCAAAAATCATATAACCTGGAACAGCAAGTTGAATGGCAAATAAAACGACTAATAAAATCAATGTTGGTTTCATGCTGCTTCCTCCTGTTGTGCTGACACGTCCCGTTTGAGCTTCCTGTTATACCAAATGTTAACTCCGAGGAAGGCACTACCAATAAAGATAAATACAATACCTTTGAGCACAAAGGGGATGTCACTATCAAAGAAACGGAACAATACCAGGAAGGAGAACCAGAGCAGGCCGGCATTAAGCAACATGAGTCTATGTTGATTAATCCCTTGCGACATTATGACCACTGAGGCAATCAAGACATAAAGATTTGTAAGAGTGATATAGACCAGCTCTGGCAATTTAATTGGAATGCCGATGACTCCTAGTATCGCCAGCAACATGCTAGTGATCAACGCCCACTGGTTGATCCCCAGACGCTTAAACTTGAGGATGATAAAGCCAATCGTTGCCAATACTGATATTGCAAAAACCAGTAGAATCAAATAATCATTAAATACAAACTTTGACTCTGAATCCAAGTGGCTATACCGATAAAAACCCTCCCAGGTCAGCATGAGACTGATGCTGGCAATACCCAGGGCTCCAGCAGATGAAAAAGGATTGCCCCAGAAGCCATGACTCTTAAAACCGAAGAGCCACTTGCCTAAAGAATAATATAAAACTGATAGCGCGAGCAGGATGTATATCATCCAGTCGTCGATGGGGGATTTCCAACTAACGCTATAAATTATAGAGAAGGTACTGCCAATGATCACAAACCACAGCGCCCATTGGAATAATACATATCGCTGCTGTTTGTAAAGGCCGTATAAATAAGGGGCAAGCAACAGGTAATAGAGCCAATAGGGTTCACGCTCTAAGCCACACAGCCATAATATTAATGCGCAAACAAGGATCAAGACTCCCGCTGAACCAATTAAATAAAGGATTGGAATACCGAGCACCAGCCAGGTCACTAAAAATCGTTCCAGATCCCCATAGATATGATAGGTCTGGCTGATTAAAGCAATACTTGCTGCTGTCGCGAAAAATAATAAGGTTCCGGCTGCTTCTCTTAAGCCTGTTAACTGCGGCTTATAACGGACAGAGTACCAGGCAAGAGCCTGCGCCAGTATTAACGGTAGGATAGACAGAACGGTCCGTGTTCCCTTGCCAAAGCTTTCCCAATTATGGGCAACTAACAAAATAATACCGCCCCCAATCAGAATGGCACCCAGCGAGATGAGCATTAAACTGCTCCAGCTAGAATAAAAGCTGTCGACATGGCTGGTGGAATATCGATTGAGTATTTGAGCTTGTTGTTCCGCCCTAATTATCCCCTGCTTAACCCAATCCCCAGACTCACTCTCTAGCCAGCTTTTTTGATTTTTAGTGCACTGTTTAGGTTCCATGAGATCCTTCCGTTTATATTTTATCCAACACTATAGCATTGAGACTAACGGATGCCTATTGCCTATTTTTTCTGCTAAAGTATTGTAACTTGCTGACAAACATAGGTTTCAATCATGGTATTTATTCTTGTCGTGACCATTATATTGATCATGATAACCGTTGGCGTTCACTACCAAGTGCTTTATGGCATCTCAGTTTTCCTAGAGCGAATAAAAACAGCTGGGCGCTATAAGGTTATGCTTGGAGTATTAATGGCCCTGATCGCACACTTTATAGAGATTTGGATATTTGGAATTGCTTATTACCTGATTAGCAACTATCACGAAAGTCCAGATAATCTAGTCAATGTTGACGGGGAAGTCGTGAATGACTTTTTCAGCTGTATTTACTTTTCTTTTGCGTCATACAGTAGCTTAGGTTTCGGTGATATTGTACCGGAGGGCCCAATCCGATTTATGTCAGGCATTGAGGCTGTAATCGGCCTAGTTTTTATTGCTTGGACGGCATCATTACTCTACCTGGAAATGCAAAAACACTGGATTAAGCCTCATCAGAAATAGATTTTAGCCACCAAGAAATTAAAGCTTAACGATTAGGGTGTGAAGTTAAAGGGAAATATCTACAGGATAATTTATGTCACTCCCGCGAAGGCGGGAGTCCATAAAGATATTTCTAAAGAATGGATTCACCCAAGGGCATTCCTTTTAGTCACCCGCCTTCACGGGCGACCACAGGGAGTGCCCGTGGTAAATGACAATACTTGATTTGGAAGTTGACCGGATTATGCGAAGTTCTTCGCAGCAAAGTCCCAGTTAGCCAGTTCCCAGAAATGCTTCAAATATTCTGGGCGAGCGTTACGATAATCAACGTAGTATGCATGTTCCCAAACGTCAACAGTCAACAATGGAGTCATGCCTGCGTCAGTAATTGGTGTGCCAGCATTGCTAGTGTTAACAATTTCTAAATTTCCGCTGGAGTTTTTAACTAGCCAAGTCCAACCAGAACCAAAATTACCGGCAGCACTAGCTGTAAATTTCTCTTTAAAGTCAGCGAAAGAACCGAATGCTGAATTAATGGCATCAGCTAATGCACCTGATGGTTCACCACCACCATTTGGGCTTAAGCTGTTCCAGTAGAATGTGTGATTCCATACTTGCGCGGCATTATTGAAAACACCACCTTCAGATGTACGGATAATATCTTCAAGTGATTTACCTGCGAAATCAGTGCCGTCAATCATCTTGTTCAAGTTAGTCACATAGGCTTGATGGTGCTTGCCATAATGATAATTGATGGTTTCTTCTGAAATATGTGGCGCTAACGCATCACGGTCATATGGTAATGCAGGAAGTTCAATTGCCATGTTATCTCTCCTAGTTTGAAAATTGGGTTACAGAAAAAATTGTTACGCTCACTGTAGTAGGTCATACATTCTAACACGTTAAAATCTACGACCCAATAGAGCCCAGCTATCACAGTCGGATTTTGTAGACTCTATTAGCCTTTGATTGGCTTTGACTTTCCCTGCCATTCCCTTATTATCATTGTTCATTTAATCAATAATAAAAGACATCATGCAAATATTAATCCTGACTTGCGCCTTTCTTTGCGGTTTTCTGATCATGACAATAGAACTGCTGGGCGGTAAGATCCTTTCGCCCTACTTTGGCGGCAGTGTTTATGTCTGGGGAAGTATAATCACCGTCTTTATGCTGGCACTTTCCATTGGCTACCTATTAGGCGGGAAACTGTCATTAAATAATCCCAACACACGTAAATATGGCATTATATTTATGCTGGCGGCTCTTACAGTTGTCCCCTTAACTATGGGGCATGTGGCTGTTTCAGAGTGGGTATTTGATGTAACCGATGATCCACGATATGGCTCACTATTAGCCTCTATTATTCTATTCCTTATCCCAACCATTATTTTGGGTATGATTGCGCCCTACTCGGTTCGATTACTGGTGAGAACCACGCACAGCAGTGGCCAAACCGCCGGTTTCTTATATTTTGTATCCACGCTAGGCAGCGCCGGGGGAACTTTAGCGACCTCTTTCTATCTAGTATTATGGTTTAAGATTGATCATATTTTGTACGGTTCTGCGCTGATTTTATTTACCATCGGTTTGATTGCTTTCTTCTTCCCGCAACCGCCGCTGTCCGCAACCGTCAACTCTAACTCAAAAGCCTAATAGGATGTTTATGAAATCACTTCTCATAAAAACGATTATCACTGCGCTGGCAGCTACTGTGGTTTTTGTCGCCACGCCCGAGCAAGCCAGAGCTGAAATCATCGAGCAAGAACGCTCACTTTATCAGAATGTATACATGGTTGAAGAGTACGGCATGCACTGTATGCGGTTCCGCAAGAAGAATAAGAATGACCTCAGTCAGTCCTGCGTATTTCTGGATGCCCCGGAAATCTTTGTTTTTGATTATTACAAACAGGCAATGGGCGCAACTTTCTTCCTCAAGGATCCTAAGGAAATACTTATCATCGGTCTTGGTGGCGGTGTTTTAGCCAACACCTTCGGTGAAGTTTATCCCGATGCCCATATAACTTCCGTCGAGATTGATCCGGTTGTAGTCAAAATGGCGAAAAAATATTTCGACTACGACGACTCCAAACCAAATGTTGAAACTCACGTCCGCGATGGTCGCGTATTTGTAAAGCGCGCTTTAAAAGACGATAAGCGTTATGACTTTATCTTACTGGACGCCTTCAACAGCGACTATATTCCAGAGCATATGATGACCAAGGAGTATCTGGAAGAAGTTAAAGCACTGGCCAAAGACGATGGAATCATTATGGCTAACACCTTTAGCACCAGTGATTTGTTTCATCATGAGTCAGCCACATACGCTGAAGTTTTTGGCCCCATGTACCAAATCAACTTCAAGGACAAGAAGACTAATCGCGTAATCGTGGTCAGTAAAAAGCCATTACCTGAAAAGCGTGATCTACTGAAAAAAGCGAATGAATTGAAAGGCAGGCTGCTGATTTATGGTGTAGACACATTGGCTTTATTCGACGCCATCAGTGATGAAGTTAACTGGGACACTGAGGCCAGAGTGTTGACTGACCAATATTCTCCAGCCAATTTGCTTAAATAACAAACGATATTGAGCCGTATTGAATACTGTCACCCCACTGGCGGGTGTTTGACGTCACCGCCAGTGACAC
>JAPHRL010000047.1 GCA_026195755.1 Kangiella sp.
AACCGCCCTTCCTGGACTTGCCTCCCGCGACTTATGCCTCGAAAGTGGTGCGCATTATAAGCACCATTTCTCACTTCGCAAGCTCTTTTTGAAGGTTTTCAAAAGATTTTTGCGAGCTGGTCATTATAACGCCAAAACGGGTAAAATTTAAACAGAAACATGTCAATTTAGATTAATAAAGCTAATGAAAGGTTCTAACTTCGATAAGGTTTTACATTTGTCACAATAAGGACACTATTTATTAGCGCCTTATCATGCTTTCTGCCGGCATCTCTCACGCTACTTGTCTTCATTTTCAACAGAGTCGGCCTGCGGTTCTTCAGCTTTGCTCTCATTTAACTTTCTAAGGCGCCTTTCTTCTTTTATATCTTTGATGCGCCATAAGGTCATAACTGGGCCTGAGAGCGCATATATCGCAAAACCACTAAAAAGAACCAATGGAGGCTCTGAGGCAATCAACACAAATACAAGTACAATGATCAGAACCCCTATGAATGGGATCTTCCCTTTCCAGTCTACTTCTTTAAAACTAGAGTATCGGAAATTACTCACCATCAACAAACCAGCAACCATTGTCATCACAGCAATATAGATACCCCATGGTTTTGAGTCCCACTCATAATCAGCTCCAAGCCAGACCAATCCAGCAATTATTGCAGCGGCTGATGGGCTTGCTAAGCCTTGAAAGTATCGTTTATCGGCGGTTGCAACCTGAGTATTGAAACGAGCCAGGCGTAAAGCCGCGCCAACTACATAGACAAAAGCAGCTAGCCAACCAATTTTGCCAGTATCATACAAAGCCCAGTTATAAATAACGAGTGCCGGTGCAATCCCGAAAGAAATCATATCGGCCATTGAGTCATATTCAGCACCGAAATCACTTTGAGTATTCGTCATACGAGCAATTCGGCCATCGAGTCCATCCATGATCATGGCAATAAATATAGCAATTGCAGCACTGGCAAAAGCACCCTGCATCGAAGCGACAACCGCATAAAAGCCCGCGAACAAGCCAGCCGTAGTCAATAAATTGGGGAGGAGGTAAATACCGCGTTTCTTTACAACTTGCTTATTGGCTTTCATTAAAATTGTTACCTAGTGAATCTAAATCGTTGATACCGTTACATTAACACACTCAAGAACAGCTGGAGAAGTGTTTTGTAGAGTGTTACTTTATAGCTTAAACCCATTGCGTTCATATGGTTATATTGACAGCGACGAGGATTCTGTCAATATACGCGCAACTTATCAAGTAAAAGCCAGACATGAGTGAAACGCAAACTAACAAGCGCTTTATTATCAAGGGCCAAACAGAAGCAGGGGATACATTCAGACCCAGTGACTGGGCTGAGCGCATGTGCGGAAATCTTTGTACTTTCCGAAATCGAAGAATGGTTTACTCGCCTCTTTTAAGGCCTGCTGTTATGGATGGGGTAAAGTGCGTCATAATTTCTAACCAGTTATCATTAGAACATCCCAATTTATTCAAACAGTTGCTAGATTTTGCTAAAACGAATAAATTAGTGCTTATTGAAGAAGATGCTTGAGTTAAAAAACTTCTGACTCAACTCTTATAACCAAACAATCGAGAGAATGGAAAGTTATGGCAAATATCAAGTCTATAGTTTTGACCGCCATTTTAGGGTTAGGAATTTCTGCAATGGCCATCGCCAGCCAACCTATTTATAAATGGAAGGATGATAAAGGGAACATTAAATATACCCAAACCAAGCCTCCTCATGGTGTGAGTTATGAGACTATCAATCAGCGAGTTAGCAACTCAAACTCAACAGACAGCGCAAGTGGCGATTCACAGCAAGAACCACCTGTTAGCGAACAACAAGATAAAATTTTAGCTGAGCAAAATGCGCAGAAGAAAAGTGTAGAGGAACAGAACAAAGAAATTGCTCGTAAGAACTGTGAAATCGCAAACAATAATCTTGAAGTTTTGGAGTCAAAGTCCCGCATTCGGATCGAAGAAAATGGCGAGAATAGATTCTTAACTGATACCGAGAGAGAGTCTCGATTAAAACAAGCTCGTGAGAATGTCAAAAAGTACTGTGAAAAATAACTGACAATTATGCTCTAACTTCTTAACTGATCAATAAAAAAGCCCTCATGACGAGGGCTTTTTTATTAGGCTACAAAAATCACATGGGATAGGCTGAAACCCAAAGAATCCAGCTATACCAAGTTTTTTCATTGGTTTGCTGTCTGTAAGTATGTGACCAACGTTTTGATTCAGTCCAATTCATATACTCAAAAGAAACTGATGTATTACCAGCACGGGCATGCTGAATTTTATCTTCTGCAATCTTAATCATATAAGAACGAGAGGCTGGGCCATGCGCTGCTTGGATAGCTTGATTTAGTGCTAACACCCCGTACAGAGGCTCTGGATTATTACCATAATAAACTTTAACTTTTTTTGCGCCACAGAGAAGAACATCGTTAGCTTTAGTTAACACGTCTTTATTACTAAAGTTATTACAGCCATAGCCCCACAAGTCTGACTGGAAAGGTGAAGTAAACCTCTGCCCGCCCTTTAGCTCAAAAGACCCGTCTTCTGCAACGATACGCATACCTTCTTCCACAACGCCATACTGGATTGGCACTTTCGATTTATTTGTCTGGTCCACCAAACGCGCAGGTGGGTCTTCTGACCCCATGGCAAGTAATAGCATAACTGCTAAGGCACCTATACTTGTCATTGTTTTTGCCCAAATTTTCATGACTCACTCCTCTTTAGAATTTTAATAAAATTGTTTTGCCGTCTTTTTCGTAACCTGCAAAGCTGGTTCCGCTGTTCACTAATATGGTTTCTTGCCCAATAAAACCAGACACGACCACTCTCTTTATATTTTGAATTTTTAAACAACGAAATTGGGTAGCTAACTCGCCAAACTGACGACTCTCAGCATCATCCCCGAAGCTTCTCGATTCCGCATCGTCACCAAACTTCCGATTATCAGCCATATCGCC
>JAPHRL010000194.1 GCA_026195755.1 Kangiella sp.
AAGTAGTCATATTCAATGGCATACCCGGGGCGCGTAATATGGGCATTTTCAAAACCTTTTATCGAGCGCACCAAATCCATTTGCACATCAAACGGTAAGCTAGTTGAAATCCCATTGGGGTAGAGCTCATTGCTGTTTAAGCCCTCTGGCTCAACAAAAATCTGGTGGCTGTTTTTGTCACTGAAACGCATGATTTTATCTTCAATAGAAGGGCAGTAGCGTGGGCCAACCCCTTCGATTACACCAGAGTACATTGGCGAACGATCCAAACCACTACGAATGATGTCATGCGTCGCATCGTTGGTATGCGTTATCCAGCAAGAAATCTGCCGCGGATGCTGGTCAGCTGTACCCATAAAAGAGAAGGTTGGCACAGGGTTATCACCCGCCTGTTCTTCCATCACTGAAAAATCAACACTTTTAGCGTCGATGCGTGGCGGAGTCCCTGTTTTCAGCCGATCAACACGGAATGGTAATTCACGTAAACGGTCGGCCAATGCAATGGAAGGGGGATCGCCGGCCCGGCCACCGGAATGATTCTGCATCCCAATATGAATCAAACCGCCTAAAAAGGTACCCACAGTCAGCACCACAGATGGCGCATAGAAATCCAAACCCATTTGGGTTTTAACCCCTTGCACCTTGTCCTGCTCAACGATTAGATCAACTACAGCATTCTGGAAGATAGTTAGATTAGGTTGGTTTTCTAAAATTTCACGAATGGCACTTCGGTATAAGCCACGGTCAGCCTGTGCACGAGTTGCACGAACTGCAGGCCCTTTGCTGGCATTTAAGGTTCTAAACTGAATGCCAGCACGGTCAATAGCCTTCGCCATGGCGCCGCCGAGGGCATCTATTTCTTTAACTAAATGGCCTTTACCAATCCCGCCTATCGCTGGATTACAGGACATTTGGCCAAGGGTTTCGATATTATGCGTTAGTAATAAGGTTTTCACGCCCATACGAGCCGAAGCCAAAGCTGCCTCGGTGCCAGCATGGCCACCGCCAATCACAATTACTGAATATTTTTCTGGGTAACGCATAATTATCAATCTCTAATTAAAGCTCGGTATCTTACCGAATAAAAAACAGCCCCTTTCTATAAAGGGAGCGAGATCATACCGATATTTGTATAACTTTTGAACAGTTATTAGCACAGATTTAGGGGCTTTTATGAACTTTTTTAACCCTATTCAATAGCTTAGCCTTAACTTATATCCTTTTAACTCTTGTCTCCATAACTATGATATAACGTTTAATGCTCAGTTAGAGGTCTACAACACATTGGGGTTTCAGTTTGACCAGCAATCATCGTTACTATCAACAACCTTTTGCAGAAAGTATCATTTTAACCTGTTTAGCTTTAGTTTTGCTTGCCTTTACTACTAGCTCTGTTTTGTTCTTTGCCTACTATTTTTCTGATACTTCTCTTGGGACTGAACCGCCAGCACTAATGCTATCAGTTTCTGTATGCCTTGGTTTATTGATAAGTTACTCTGTGATCATGCGCTTAAGCACGGTTTTCTTCATGTCTGTGTTTATGCCACAACTTAAGCTCTCAACCTTTTGGTTTTTCAGCTCTATAACCATAGGGGTTCTCTTTGCTGTTTTTATTTTATGGTTGGGACAATTTTTTGATCCCCCTTCAGACGTTGATTCTACCCTCAAACAGATTGCCGCAGGCGGTACTGCCGCTAATATACTCTTGTTTCTTTCTGTGGTTTTGTTGGCCCCTGTTGGAGAAGAGTACTTGTTTAGAGGAGTACTCTTATCTGGTTTATCTAGCCAGGCGTCCACTTTTTCAGCAATTTTATTATCCTCAGTTGTGTTTATGGCCTTTCACCTACTAGAATACTACGGACACTGGTTTGCTTTGCTAGCCATTTTCGCATTAGGTGTATTGTTGGCGGTGTTACGCCTTCGCAGTCAGTCTATGTCAGCACCGATCATATGCCATGCTAGTTATAACTTTATTATGTTAACCCTTGTTTAGTGGGAGCGTTCCCACTGATCATCACAAGTGAAGGAGAAAAGGGTGAAGATCTTTATTCGATTATTTATTTTCTTGCTAATTGCTGCAGGTTTGGCTTACGGCTATATCTGGTACAAAAACAAACAGGCAATTGATGATGTGTTTTCTCAGATTCGCATGTTAACTTCCGCAAGTTATGATACAACTTTTGTTAGCCTAGACGGCAAATCAGTTACTCAAGGTATCAAGTTCACCTTTCCCGGTACTAGTACTGAAGCCACAATAGAAGAATTTCAAATCGGCACAGGAAGCTTAATTGAATCCTTCAAACTAGTGCGTAGCATGGAAACTAGAATGCTAAGCGACGCGCCTTCTTCAATGTCGCTAAAAATTAAAAACTTTAAGTTTCCGCTATCCATGGATCTACAGTCCGATGCTTCCTTTGCAAAAGAACCTGATTTCTTAACTAAAATGCAAATGGCAGGCTGTTCGAATAAGCAATCTATTGGCATTAGTGACCTAAACAAGATGGGTTATAGCCAAATTTCGTTGGACTTCGATACCGGTGTGAGCTTTGATCAACATATTAATCAAGCTAAATTTACAACTTATGCTAATGCTCAAGACTACGGTAGCTTTCAAATCGATTTTCTGCTGGATAACTTCAGTCAAAACTCTTTTAGTTCTAAACTTAAAAACATTACCCTTACCTTGAATAATGACGGTTACGTTAATCGCTTAAATGAGTTTTGTGCAGATTTAGTTGGTATCTCAAAAGACCAATACCAGCAACGACACCTAAACTACCTAAAGCATGTTCTTTACAATGAATCGATTTATTTAAGTGATGAGTTCTTTACCCAGTATTCGGACTATCTTACTAACCCTCGCAGTATTAAACTATCTACCTATCCAGACAACTCTATGGATCCGGCTCAGTTATGGTCTATGTCTCCACAACTCATGGTTAGCAGTTTAAATATGATTATAACTATCAACGATCATGAAATCAGACAGTTATTCGGTGCGCGACCAAACCCCGAAGATCTTCCTCCACTAGACGAGCCTGTTAAAGTAGTTGATGACAGTATCGAAACGATACAAGGCTTAACTTTACAAGAAACGGCTCCTTCTGAGCTAGGAAAATACATCAATTATCAGGCGTATTTTGATTACCGTGGCAACTCCTATAAAGGCATAATTCAATCTGTTGAAGGGTCGGTTGCACGAATCAATACCCAAGTTTCAATTGGTAATAACTTACAAATGCCTTTTAAGATCTCGGAAATTCGCAACTTACGGATAAGGCGTGAATTCGAAGGTAATTAATCTCTCTTTAAAATATAATCCCGCCACCAGGCGGGATTTTTTTCCTCCAAAAAGTTCCCTTCTTTTCTCTTCGGCTCCCTTAATAAGCTCTTTTTTGCAGAACGTTTCACACTGCTGCTAGCGGCTCAAACTTAATGTGAACCAAGTCATAACAATAGCTTTCTAGCCAACGTCAGTTGTGCAATAATCGCTCGCAACTCTAGGTTATGTAACTTTTTTTGTTACTTCATTTAATGGTACAAAGCAGAACTTATATTATGAAACAATTTAATCAACAGCAGCCTATCACCAAACTGTTAGTGATCAGTTTGTACTTATTGTCTGCCACGGTTCTCATTTTGGCCTTTATTCTCGATCGTCCTGTATCAGAGTCTCTTGTGAGCCTTCGCTTTTTCCTGTTTATTCTCGTCGCTCCTTTAATTTTAAAGCTTTTGGTTCAATTTTACGCAGCAATTCGATATTCGTTTTTACCTGTAAATCAAGGCTACTCTACTACAGTCCCTTATAAAGTCAGTGTCTTGTTACCTGCCTGGAATGAAGAAGTCGGGATTATAAAAACGATAGAATCCGTACTACAATCTAATTATCATGACTTTGAATTAATCGTTATTAACGATGGATCAACTGACAAAACTGATCAGCTTGTGCGTAACTTTATTGCCGACTATGAAGACCCTTCTGGTTACCAAATTCCTATAAAATATTTATCTTTATCCAATGGTGGTAAAGCTAAGGCACTTAATAAAGGATTAGAAATTGCAGAGGGAAATATTGTTATCACTATCGACGCTGACTGTATTGTTGAAAAAAATGCTATTTACAAATTCGTTCAGCGTTTTGATGATCCTTCCGTTGGCGCTGTTGCGGGAAATATTATCGTCGGAAACAAAAAGAAGCCTTTAGAGTGGTTACAACAATTAGAGTATGTTTGCGGTTTCTTTTATAAACGGGCTGACTCATATTTTAATGCTGTTCATATCATTGGTGGAGCCGCGGCCGCTTATAGAAGAGATGTTTTGACTAATCTAAAAGGGTTCGATGAAGAGATTATTACGGAAGATATCGATCTTTCTATGAGCATTTTAAGTCATGGTTATAAAACTCGTTATGCCCATGATGCCGTTGTTTATACAGAGGGTCCCACGGATTGGAAAGGCCTTAGAAAGCAAAGACTTCGTTGGAAATATGGTCGCATCCTATGCTACTTGAAACATCGTGAGTTATTCTTTAGCAGCAACTCCCAGCACAGTCGATATTTATCCTGCTTTATTCTACCGTTAGCTGTTTATGCTGAAATTCTATTATTAAACGTTGGTCTGTTTTTATCGTTATTTTATAGCTATATCATTATTAGTCAGGACTTTGCTATGCTGGCTTCGGTTATACTGGTTTCATCTAGTTTGGTAGCCATTCAGATTAAACTCGATTCAAAATCGAACTATCATGCTAACCTTCTACCTTTTATTCCTGTAGCCTGGTTATTGTTGTACGTTATTGAATTCATTGAGTTGGTAGCTTTAACCATGAGCTTACAAAAACTTTACAATCGCGAGTCGGTTAAGTGGCAAAAATGGAATCGGGTAGGTTTGCAGCAGCAGACTGCAGAGCAAACAAGTTAACTACTTTCCAATACAGAAACTACTAAATATTCGTCCCAATAAATCATCGGCGGTAAATTCGCCGGTGATTTCTGATAATGCATTTTGCGCTTGGCGAAGCTCATCCGCCAGTAACTCTCCTGCTTGATAAACCTCCAACTGTTGCTTACCGTTCTCGCAAAATTGCAATGCTCGCTCAATCGCATCAAGGTGTCGACGACGTGCAATAAAAGATCCTTCCGATGTTTGTTTAAAGCCAACAATATCTTTCAGGGTCTTTTTTAACTCATCAATACCTTGACCTGTTTTAGCGCTTAGCGATAACACTTTATACTGAGAGTTTTCTGATACTTTAATACTGTTAGTTAGATCAGCCTTGTTAGCAACTATCAATAGCTTCTCTTTAAACTGTTCAAACTTAGTAAAGGCTGGATCAATTTCATGAGGCACAAACTCATGTGTCTCAGTTGCATCGGCTACTAAAATAATTTGATCTGCTTTATTAATTTCTTGCCAGGCTCGTTCTATACCAATTTTTTCTACCGTGTCATCACTGTCACGCAGTCCTGCAGTATCTATAATATGTACTGGTAATCCATCAATATGAATATGTTCACGCAACACATCACGTGTGGTCCCAGCAATCTCTGTGACAATAGCCGACTCTTTGCCAGCTAAAGCATTCAGTAAGCTTGATTTGCCTGCGTTAGGTTTTCCGGCAATAACCACCGTCATTCCTTCGCGCAGAATTGAGCCTTGTTGTGCTTCATTTTTTAACTGGTGTATCTCTGCAAGGATTGAATAGAGATCTCTTTGTACTTTTCCGTCAGATAAAAAGTCGATTTCTTCTTCAGGAAAATCAATGGCCGCCTCAACATAAATTCGTAAATGAATTAATGACTCAACCAGGCGATTGACCTTATTCGAAAACTCGCCTTGCAATGATCGCATTGCCGAACGAGCAGCCTGCTCTGATGTGGATTCAATTAAATCGGCAATGGCTTCAGCCTGCGCAAGATCAAGTTTATCATTCAGAAAGGCGCGTTCTGAAAACTCACCGGGTTTAGCGATTCTTGCGCCAGCCGCCAGTACTTCTTTCAATACTAAATCTAAAATTACGGGGCCACCGTGACCTTGAAGCTCTAGAACATCTTCGCCGGTAAAGGAATTAGGTGCTTTGAATAAAATGGCGATTCCCTGATCCAAAACGCATTGATTGGAATCATAGAAGGGTAGGTAGGTGGCTTCGCGTACTTTTAGTGACTTACCTAAAACTTTCCGAGCAATTTGTTCAGCTTTTTTTCCTGAAACCCTAATAATGCCAACGCCACCTCGTCCGGGTGGCGTTGCAATAGCAGCAATTGTGTCTTGAATGGTCACTTTGACAGCTCCATCCGAGCTACTTACTCTTTGCCGCGTGCTGCTTTTCAATCTTTTTGGTTACGTACTGTTGTTGTGCTACAGAAATTAAATTGTTACACAACCAGTAAAGTACCAGCCCCGCAGGGAAGAACAACATAAAGACCGTAAACACTATCGGCAAATAGCTCATGATCTTTTGTTGCATGGGATCCATAGTAGGCGACTGAGGTTGTAATTTCTGCATCAACCACATACTACCACCCATCAACAAAGGTAATACAAAATAAGGGTCGGCTACCGATAAATCCTGAATCCAACCAAAGAAAGGTGCATGTCGCAACTCAACCGCTTCGAACAACACATAATAGAGTGCGATAAAGATTGGGAACTGTAATAACATGGGAAGACAACCACCAAATGGGTTGGCGCCTTCTTCCTTATACATCTTCATCATTTCCTGCTGCATGCGCTGCTTGTCTTCACCATAACGCTCTTTTAATTGCTGCATTTTAGGTGCCAACTTACGCATATTAGCCATTGAGCGATATTGCGCTGCCGAAAGTGGATATAGCAATGTTTTAACGACCAGGGTTACTAAAATTATCGCCAAGCCCCAGTTTGCGACAAAGGAATAGAAGAACTGCATCAACTTATATATTGGTAAACCAATCCACCACACCCAGCTTAAATCCAGAGATTTCTCAAGTCCTGGAGCCGCAGCTTCTAATCGTTTTAAAATTTTTGGCCCTACGTATAAGGTTGCATCAATCACTTTTTCGCTTTGTGCAGCAACCGATACTGTTGGCTGAATAAACCGAATGATCGTTTCCTGGTTTGGTTTTACAGTTGTAGTAATCTTTATTTGTTCTTCTTGCTCAGGTATCCAGGCAGAAATGAAATAATGCTGCAAATAACCAATCCAGCCGCCTTCTCGGGTAACGCTAACAGGCTCTTCAGCCAAATCCTCGAAAGAAATCTTTTCATACTTCCTTTCTTCTGGAGAGTAGGCCACACCAATAAATGGCGACATACCAAAAGAGGATTTTTCCTCCAAGCCGGTTGATTTTTGATCCCGAATCAACTCTGCAACAAAATTATAGGTTCTATCATTCGATGATTGGTTTTTAACCTTATACTGAACCCCAATTTCAAAGTTATTTCTTTTAAAAACAAAGGTCTTTGTGAACTCAACACCTTCTTCATTTACCCAGGTTAGTGGAACTGTCAGTTCTTCCTGGTTATCTTTTAAATGATAGGAAGTATCTTGGCTAGAATAAGTTGCACGTGGCAGCTGATTATCTGGAGCACCAGTCCCCAGCAAGGCACTTTTTGCCTGATATAAACGATCGCGGTAATCAAACAACACCACTTTTTCTGCTTCGTTTTTAAGCTCTCGGTTGTAGTTATTGAGTTCAGCATAAACTACATCGCCTCCAACTCGATCAATTTTCACCTTTAAAACATCGGTTACTACCTCAACCAAGTTGCCAGTTTTCACTTTACTGTCAACGACAGTGTTACTTTGTCCAAACTGTTCATTCACTTCTTGTTGCGGTTGCTGTGGGCCATAATCTTTCTGCCAAGCTTGGTACAACAAGAAGCTGCAAATAGCTAAACCTAATATAAAAAATCCGCGCATCGATTCCATAGCAATCTCTTTAATTCTTTGCGTGTACTGTTAATCGTTTAGAGGTGGAACGGGATCGTGTCCGCCTTCACACCCAGGATGGCAACGAGCAATTCGTTTTATTGTTAACCAACTACCTCTAAATGCTCCATGTTGCTCTAAAGCTTCTATCGAGTAATTGGAGCATGTGGGATAAAAACGGCACTGATTTCCCATGACAGGGCTCAATACTTTTTGATAACCACGCACAATACCAATTAATACTCGATCGATCACTTGTTAACCCTTTTCTGTAAACGAATCCAGAGTTGTTCAAGGTGCTCGAATAATACCTTATTCGGTAACTGACTACTACCACGACGAGCCAATAATACGATGTCGAATGACGGTAATTGATGTTGATGTAAACGAAAGCTTTCACGTGCTAACCGTTTAATCTTATTTCGATCAACGGCATGACAAACGTTTTTCTTAGCAACGATTAAACCAAGTCTTGAAAGTTTTTTTTGATTGGGTACTGCAAGCAGAGTAAAAGGAGGGCAAACTAACTTGACAGGGTTGTTATTAAAAACCCTTTTGTAATCCTCTGCTGTGAGCAAACGCAGACTCGCTGGAAAATCAGCCGATAGCTGTTTTTCGTAAGCCTGCTTGTCGCTCACATCAAGGAATACTTTGCTTATCAGGCAGCTAAACGCTTACGACCTTTAGCACGACGACGGTTAATTACCTGACGGCCGTTCTTAGTTGCCATACGTGCACGGAAGCCGTGAGTACGCTTGCGCTTGATAATGCTTGGTTGAAATGTTCTTTTCATCGGATTAACCCACTAGCCAATAAAATTTAAGCTGAGTTTTTACCACCACCTGATTATGGTGCCTAAAAACGTTATACAGCCTTACTACAAGGACGCGAGATTTTATAGGATCTATAGGCTTTGTGCAACGATCTTATTGTTTATTTAACAATCTTTTGCTGTTTGTCTACCCCCTATGATTATAAGCCTTTTATGATTTAGCGGGCTATATTTTAAGCACTTTCTCTTATCTAGTGTTTTTCTCCGTTGTTCAACACTATATCGTCCATAAGAGGAAGAATTCCGCTATTAATTGTGGATATTTTTATTTCTTATAACCGATAGGAAAAGTTAGATTTAATGAAAAAACACTGTTTTTTCATTGTTTTATAAGAAAACCACCCGTTTTACACGCTTTGAAGCACCCTACAGGTTTATTTTAAAGTTATTAAGCCTGTAATATCTATAAAGATCTTTTAAAAGAACTTATTATTATTATTAAGTCTATCTGTTTCTGTGTATAACTCACTTTATCTATTTTAATTCAATTAGATACAAACATAATAACCCTCTTTACAAGTGGTCTCATAACTTAAGGATAGATCTTGTATAAGTGTAGGATTTGGACTAATTACTGTTCTATCCACAGTTTTAACTTGTTTTTATACAGAATATACCCACAAAAGTGCTTTTTATATTGTTTTGGCTCAAATTTTGTTTAGTTTTAATTCTGGAGCTTTTATCAGATTCTCTGGGCCTATAGTGAAAATATATAAGTAAAGTTGTGGATTATTTTGATAGGGGGATCTACACTTAGTGCTGTCCTTAAGAAGTGACCAAAAATGTGTTCTATTTAAGAACGATACTAACGAATACTAACTAACAACCAAGATTTAGGATTCTAATAATAATGACGGGTAATGTTTGGCGAAGTTGTTTGCAAAAGTTGCAGTCAGAATTGTCTGCTACTGAGTTTAACACTTGGATAAAACCTCTACAGGTACAAGAAACTGATTCAGAGATGGCTCTATACGCCCCGAATCCTTTTTTCGTAGACTGGATCCGTCAGCAATACCTTGATCGTATTAATGAGTTCTTGGAGCAAAAAGACTCAACAGAGCAAAAGCAAATTTCATTGCATGTCGGTAATCTTAGTCAACCAGCTGCTCAAAATTCAATCGCCAAAGTCACTAACAGCACTAACAATCAAGCTTCGAGTTCTTCCAGTTCTCGCCCAGCAACTCCGCATTACAATGATAGTCAATCATCCGGTTTTCAACAAAACAATCTCA
>JAPHRL010000099.1 GCA_026195755.1 Kangiella sp.
TGGGGTTGGTAGAAACTGATTTTAGGTAACTCGTCGGCAACGGCTTCGTTCTTAGCTGGCCAATCAGGCATCTTTCCCACGAAAAGCAACTTGGATTCACTGTGCTCCAGAATGGTGGTTATCGTTTCTTTACCAGCAGTCGGATAAATTGGAACCGATATATGCCCCGCCATCATAATAGCGAGATCTGCCATGATCCAATGCGAACAGTTCAGAGACAGTATGGCGACCTTACTTTTAGGAGGTAGCGTTGTTTTAAGGTGCTGAGCCATCTTTCGCACCTGTTGCCCAACCTCATGCCAGCTATATTCCTTCCAATCATTGCCAAAGGGCTGACGCAAAAAAGCATTATCGGCCGCCACAGTCTCCCAATGATAAAAAGCTTTGAGTGTTGGTTCTAAATTTAACTGACTCATATTTTGTTCTCATTTTAAAAGGTATAGGACATAAAGTAGTGCGGACCGATGCCTTCGATCACGAACTCTTCACCCTTTATATCAAAATTCAGCTTACTGTAAAATGGTGCTGCAGTGGTTCTTGCATTACACCATAACACCTGAGCGCCTTTTTCATTGCATAAACGCAAGCCTTCCCTTAACAATTCAGCGCCATACCCCTTTCCTTGCGATTGAGGGTCTGTAGCCATGCCTCGAAGACGCCATGTACTATCACTGTGAAAGTTAAAGTCAGCGTCTAGTTTAGGATGAGACTCTGGATAAAAAGATGCAACAGCAACCACCTTACCATCAATAGATGCTGCTAAATGAAAACACCCCTCCATACTGTCTTCGGCGTAGTAACAAGTTTCTATAGGTTGACCGGCTCGTAAAACCGAGTGACGAAGAGGAATAATGGTGGCTTGCGGCACTGATTGAATGATTAACATTTTATGGGTTCTTTGAAATAGGCTGAGTTGACGATTTTTACTTTTATATCATTACTGTTCGATAACATATAGCAAAACAATCTAGCTAAAAAATCTTTCTGGTATTGAAAACGCTGTTATGGGAAGCCCGGGCAAAAAAAAGCCACTCAACTGAGTGGCTTTTGATAAAACATTAAAGACTCGATTACTGATCGTCTTCAACTTCTTCTTCAAGCTCTTCTTCTGCTTCTTCAAGCTCTTCTTCTGCAGAGTGCATCATTTCTTCCGCTTCAGCTTCAGCATCTTCAACCATTTGATCGGCTTCAGCTTTAGCTTCTTCTACCATTTCTTCCGCTTCATTTTTAGTTTCTTCATAATTCTCTTCAGCAGCCTGCTGCAAAGAAGTTACTGTTTCCTCGGTAGTTTCAGCAGTGTCTTCAACCGCTTTCTCAGTCGCCTCAACAGCATCTGCTGTTGCTTCTTTGACTGACTCCACCGCTTCTTGAGTTTCTTCCTTGGCTGACTCTTTTTTATCGTCGCTGCAAGCAACAGCAAGTGTTGATGCTAAAAGTGCAATAGCTAAACGTTTCATTCCTATCTCCTCCTCGGATTATTTACTTATAAGTAAAGTCACAAAAAATTTCATAACCTTTTTATAAAGCTTGGGTAATAAACCGTACGGAAATTACCCAAGCGCTCAATAATACAACAAGTTAGATTATTTTTTCCCTAGGAAAAGCCACGTTTCGAGAACTGTGTCAGGGTTTAATGACACACTATCAATCCCTTGATCCATTAGCCACTTAGCTAAATCAGGGTGATCAGACGGGCCTTGACCACAGATACCAATGTATTTATTGGCTTTTTTACAGGCTTTGATAGCATTGGCTAACAACACCTTAACTGTTGGGTCACGCTCATCGAAAAGATGAGAAATAATACCCGAATCACGGTCCAGACCTAATGAAAGCTGAGTCAGGTCATTTGAACCTACTGAGAAACCATCAAAGTGCTTCAAGAACTCCTGAGCCAAAATAGCATTCGATGGTAGCTCACACATCATAATAACGCGTAAACCATTATCACCACGGCGCAGGCCATTCTCTGCCAGTAACTCGATCACTTTTTCCGCTTCACCTAAAGTACGAACAAACGGGATCATGACTTCAACATTATTAAAGCCCATTTTGTTACGAACGCGCTTAATCGCTTCGCACTCAAGCTCAAAGCACTCACGGAATTCTTCGGAAATATAACGAGAAGCACCTCGGAAGCCCAACATTGGGTTTTCTTCATGCGGCTCATATAAATGACCACCAATCAAGTTTGCGTATTCGTTCGACTTGAAGTCAGACATGCGAACAATGACTTTCTCCGGTGCAAAAGCACAGGCGATTGTCGAAATACCTTCGACTAATTTGCTGATATAAAATTCTTTCGGGTTTGGATAACCTGCCATTTGCAAGGCGATGGTCTTTTTCAAGCTTTCATCTTCCAGCTTGTCATAATCCAATAAAGCTTTAGGGTGAACACCGATCATGCGGTTAATAATAAACTCTAAACGAGCCAGACCAACACCAGCATGGGGCAAATGAGCAAAATCAAATGCTCGATCAGGATTGCCCACATTCATCATGATTTTGAATGGTAATTCAGGCATATCATCAACCGAGTCTTTACTGACTTCAAAGTCCAGTAGACCAGAATAAATCATGCCAGTATCACCTTCCGCACATGACACAGTGACTTCAGCGCCATCTTTAATGCGGTCAGTAGCATCGCCACAACCAACCACCGCTGGAATACCCAGTTCACGGGCAATAATTGCCGCATGGCAGGTACGGCCGCCACGGTTAGTCACGATAGCAGCTGCACGCTTCATCACTGGCTCCCAATCCGGGTCAGTCATGTCAGTAACCAGAACATCGCCCGGTTTTACGCTGGCCATTTGATCAATGGAGCTAATAACTCGAGCCTTACCTTTACCGATCTTCTGACCAATCGCACGGCCAGTCGCCACTACGTCGGAAGTATTCTTCAAACGGTAGCGTTCAATAATATTCTTATCGGAACGGCTCTTGACCGTTTCAGGACGCGCCTGAACGATATAAATCTTGCCGTCGGCGCCATCTTTTGCCCACTCAATATCCATTGGACGCTTGTAATGCTTTTCAATGATCATGGCTTGTTTTGCAAGTTCCTGAACTTCAGCATTATTGATACAGAACTGCATCCGTTCATTAACACTAACATCTACCGTATCCACAGATTTACCATGCTCGGTATTGTCGGTGTAAATCATTTTAATAGCTTTGCCACCAAGGGTCTTACGAACAATTGATTGACGACCTTCGTCTAAGCCTGGCTTATAAACATAAAACTCATCAGGATTAACGGCACCCTGAACCACGGTTTCTCCTAAGCCATAAGCGCCGGTAATAAAGACCACATCGTTGAAGCCTGACTCAGTATCCATAGTGAACATCACGCCACTGGCAGCGATATCACTACGAACCATTTTTTGAACACCAGCAGACAAGGCAACTAATGAGTGCTCGAAGCCTTGGTGTACGCGGTAAGCAATCGCGCGATCATTAAACAATGAAGCAAACACTTCTTTAAGCGCTTTCATTACATTGTCTAAGCCACGAACATTCAAGAAAGTTTCTTGCTGGCCGGCGAAGGAAGCATCAGGTAAGTCTTCAGCGGTAGCAGAAGAACGAACGGCTACGGCAAAGTCATCATTGGCATCGCCTTTCAATTTGGCATAAGCCTCAGTGATAGCTTGCTCCATTTCTGGAATAAACGGAGTATCCATCACCCAACCACGGATTTTTGCACCAACTTCGGCTAACTTTGTAACATCATCAACATCCAGGCTAGATAGCTCGTCGTTGATGCGCTTGTTCAGGCCACTTTGCTCAAGGAAAGCGCGGAAAGCATCGGCTGTAGTCGCAAAGCCATTTGGAACACTAACGCCCATATTGCTCAAGTTGCTGATCATCTCGCCCAGTGACGCGTTTTTACCGCCAACGCGCTCAACGTCACCCATCCCAAGTTGGTCATACCAAAGTACGTAATTATCCAAGGTTCTAATCTCCAGTTTATAAATTTGGAATTACCACAAACCGCCCATTTTTAGCTGATGTTCTTGCCGATAGTGAGCGTAAATGCTTAAATTCACGAACAAAGTGGTCTTTGTGGCCGCTATTTTACTGATAAATGAGCAAATATGAAACGCACAGTCTTTTTTATTTCCGACAGAACCGGTATTACCTCAGAAATGCTCGGTCAATCGCTGACTTCCCAGTTCGAAGGCGAGGTAGAATTCACCTACCACACCATCCCTTTTGTTGATGATGTGGACAAAGCTAACGCTGCGGTTTCTCGCATCAATCAGACTGCAATCCGTGATGGCCATAAGCCGATTGTCTTTGAAACCATCGTCAAACCAGATATTCGCAACATCATCACCTCCGCCAATGCGCTGCTCGTAGACTTTTTCCACACCTACATTGGCCCTCTTGAAAAAGAACTGGGAGTACACAGCTCCTTCCGCGTTGGTAAGTCCCACTCCACGGATGATAGACAGGCTTATGACACGCGCATGAGTGCGGTTAACTTTGCTTTGAACAATGATGATGGAGCTTCCACCAAGCATTACAACCAGGCCGATATCATCCTGGTCGGCCCATCACGCTGTGGCAAAACCCCTACTTCGCTTTATATGGCGATGCAGTTTGGTATTTTCGCAGCCAACTACCCTTTCACCGAAGAAGACCTGCCGAATATAAAATTAAAACCAGGCTTAGCGCAGAATAAACACAAGCTATACGGACTCACCATTGACCCAATGCAGTTGCATGAGATTCGTAACAAGCGCCGTCCCAACAGCAAATATTCAGCGCTCAATCAGTGCATGTTAGAAGTTCGAGAAGTTGAAGCACTGTATCGAAGAGAAAATATTCCCTTTATCGACACCACATCCCGCTCGGTCGAAGAACTGGCAGTGAAGATCATGGCAGACAAGGAAATCCTGAGAAAAATCTTTTAAAACAGAGTGATTTTTTAATTCAACTAACATAGCGCCTTAGGAACAAGCTCTAAGGAGCCCCATGAATTTAAAGCACACGTCTGAATTTTTCTATGAGGAGATTAAGAGCAGATCCTGACTTTCGTCAGGATGACAGCTTTCTATAGCTCTGATATCTACAAAGTTAGACACCTTGAGTCCCCTACCAAAAGGTTGTTGATTACCGTCTTACGAAGAGAGCAACTCTACCAATAAATCAATTCCCCAAGGTATGTCATCCTGACGAAAGTCAGGATCTGCTCTTAGTTTTTTCACAAAAGAAAATACAGATACCTGCTATAAATTCGTGGACTCCCCTTAGGATTAGCCTAACGTAACCGGCTCTATCAACAAGGCCATTCTTTGTCCTTTAGGAACCTTATTATTAGGGAAGACAATCGCCTCACCATCAGACTCGACGATATAAGGCTCATCAGGATCAGAAAGCAACTCAAAACCTTGTTCAAACTCGGTGAAATTAGCCAAGTCATCCTCAACATTGAGATGCGATTCATCAGAGATCCGCAACAGCTCTTTTTTTACCGCAAATAGGTTTAACTCATCGGTAGAACGGTCATTATTGAAATGATAATTGGCAGCGACCAGTTTTCGCAGTTGATTTTCCGCTTGCTTAAAATCATCGCGATTATTTTCACCGAATGGTTTAACTTTACCAAGTTCCACCGTAAAGGCATCGGCTTTGAAATGATGGCTGGTATGGTACGAAAAAGTCGAACTTGGTTTGTGATAAAGCAGCACAGTATCTACGCCACAATCCTGCACAAAAGCTAACTGCTCTGCTTTGTGCTCGCGACCATCAAGATAAGGATAAATAGCAAAGCGTTGATGTTTAGAAGCTCGAATAGCGGTATGCAGATCATAATGATAGCAACGAGCATCAGTCGGTGACTTATCAAAGAAATCTTTTACCGCCGCTTCCAGCCGCTTGGCTCGCAAAGCTTCATAACAGCTGGCATCAGCCTCAAGATAAGCCTTCCAATGATGGTTAAACATGCGGTTCAAATTAAATTCCAAGAAACGCTCTTGCTGCATCATGGCTTTCGGGTTGCCAAGCAATATCAGCAAATTAACTTGCAGAGCCTGACTTCCAACAAGAATATCACGCACCATATCACTGATAATTTCTATCGGTGCTGTTTCGTTGCCGTGCACACCACAGGAAAGACAAACATACTGATTGCTGGGTTGGTCGGGAGTAAATTCTATAATCCCGGCATCATGAAAGACTGCTTTGCCTTGATCGATTTCCAGCGAAAAAGGTTCATGGTGATCAGGATTTTGACGGACAAAGTCAATAAAGTTAAAGGTGTTAAAATCGTGTGACGTTAGCATAATTCTCAATGTTACTGATTCAGTTATTTAGTCGAAGCTCTTGACTAAGCCTACTTAGTCGCAGTTTCTTCAAAAGGCGGAACGAGCAATTGCGGATCCAAACGATGGCTCAACCAATTTAGACGCCAGTCAAGATGTGGGCCGGTTGCGCGACCGGTAGCCCCTATGCGACCAATGAAATCGCCCTGCTTTACAGGCTCACCGACTTCAACGTCGACACTGCTCAAATGCAAGAAAGTCGAGTTCACGCCAAAGCCATGATCAATGATAATGGTTCCACCCGAATAAAACATATCCGGATGGGCTAAACGAACAACGCCATCGGCAGGAGCGACAACTTCAGTTCCGGTTGGAGCTGCAACATCAACCCCAAAATGAGGTCGTTTGGGATCGCCATTTAGAACCCTTTGGCTGCCATAAAAACCACTCAAGCGCCCTTTGGCTGGCCAGATAAAATCCTGCATGAAATATCTAAAATCTGTAATTTCGGCACGAGCCTCAGCGACCTGTGCTGTTTCTTTTTTTATGCGCGCTAATACTTCAGGTTTCTTAGGCGTTACTTTCGATGGTGGTAAACCATCGATACGTTCAATGTTGTACTGACGTTTGCGAATGGTGATGGGCTGGGTTTCTGTTTGCTCGCCCCTGGAAACGATTAAGGTTGCACTTTCAGGCATATCGCGATGGAAACCAAACACAAAGTAACCATCGTCCGAAACCTTGATGTCTTGTCCTTCAAATTTGACCTCAGCTCCCGGCACTGTCTGGCCAATCACCAGGCCTCCTTGCGTGAAGTCACCTTTTAATGACTGTATCAAAGGTTCTTTCGCGTTTAATTGAGTAAGGCTAAAAACAGCCGTCAACAATAGAGCCAATACTACAAATCTTTTCATTTACGTTACCTATTCAGAATCTTGCTTGTTCTCGATTTTAGCAGTGACTGCCGCCTCTATAGAGTCATCATGATCCTCATGGTTCAACTCAACCTGTTCAATCTTCTCGAAACGACTGCTAATCTTATCAGCTGAGATAGTCACTTTCTTAACATCATCAGACACATTATTAATATGACGCGCCAAATCACTCATTCGTGTTCTGAATCGACCGAAGTCTTTAGAGAGCATCCCTAAATGTTCCTGAATGATATGAACCTGTTTGCGAGTAGCTTCGTCTTTCAGCACTGCGCTAGCGGTAGTCAGCAATGCCATCATGGTCGTCGGTGACACCATCCACACTTTTTGTTGCTGAGCGAACTCAACCAGATCAGGGTGATGCGCATGAATTTCGGCAAACACTGCCTCAGCAGGAATAAACATGACAGCACCGACAGCGGTCTCTTGGTCGATAATGTATTTGCTGGCGATATCATTAACATGCTTTTTAATGTCTTTGAGGAAAGCTTTATGCGCCTGATCGCGCTCAGGCGATGAACGTTCGACGTCAACCATCTTCTGATAATTTTCCAGCGGGAATTTTGCATCAACGCCAATCACGCCGGTTGGTTCTGGCAGGAACAAAGCGCAGTCAACAATTTTGCCATTACTAAAAGTATGCTGGAATTTATAGTGGCTAGTTGGCATCACATTCGAAACCAAAGACTCCAACTGCACTTCACCAAAGGCACCACGCGAACGTTTGTCAGAGAGAATTTCCTGCAAGCTCACCACGTTACTGGACAGCTCGGTAATCTTTTTCTGCGCATCATCAATCAATGCCAGACGCTTTAGTACATCCTGGAAGGTCTGAGTGGTTTTCTCGAAACCATCAGCCAAACGCTTCTCAACCTGGCCACTGATTTCTTTAAGACGCTCATCAGTAGTTTTGGTCAAGCCAGACATGTTTTTCTCAAAATTCTCGGCTTGTGTTTTGAGATTAAGCGTAATTTCTTCGCGAACATCCTTCATACCGCGGCGGAACTGCTCCTGCAGCATAGCCAAGGCTTCTTTTTGATTCAGCTCGATCTGATCCTTGAGTTGCAGAATATTTTTCTGCAAGGTTTCCTTAAATTGGTACAGCTCTTTTTGCTGGCTAACCGTATTATCGTTAACCTTCTGCCCAAGGTTATCACTGAACTTATTGAAACCGCCCTGCACCAGACTTTGGAATTGCTGAAACGACTCGGAAAGCTTAACTTGGTTACCCGCCAGCTTTTCCACCATACTGTCCGAAGCACGCTGATTCTGCTCAACCAGACGATTAAAATCGTTCTTAGTCTGCTCAAAAGTATGACTCTGACGAGAGTCCATACTCTTCAACAAATCACGAGACACCGACATATCATCAAGCAGTTGCTTAAAAGTGTTTTTTTGACGAATCATCGCAGCCATAAAAGCTATCGCCAGAATGACAATAATGACCAACAAAATGATTTCAATCGGATACTTGTTCCAAAGAGTTTCTAATGACATGAATATTTAGCTTTTATTAATGATAAATCAGACTTCCCAATGAGGTCTTATTATACACACAAGACCAGCCATCAAAAGCGGGATTTATAGGCAGTTGCAAGTCATCGGGCAACCACATTGGGTTGTCCCTACCAAGACATCACTTCTGCAGCTTCATCCATACCCACAGCTGTCATCCCGCGGCTCTACCGCGGACAACATCGTCAGGAACGATTTTATAGATTACATCCTTGTAATCTACCTGCAACGCAGGCCGTCTAAAGCCGTTTCAGTTTGCTCCTGCAAACTGATGAATGGCGAAGCCAGCCCAAAGGGCAAAATACAGGGAAGTATTTTGTAATCCAGTTTCTTCCTTTGCCGCAACGAAAAAAGGCTTCCGGTTTAAGGGAAGCCTTTTGAATAATGGCCGAGTGTGACCGCCAAGGGCAGGATTTGTTCCCTACAAATCTCTGCATTTCCTCCATCCTTGGAGGTCAGATGGCGAGAATGCCAGAATTGCAGGAGCACATTCTGGGGAAGGATTACTGCGTTGCTGTGCTCCTTGCCCTTCGGGCCGTCGTCGGCTATCGCCTCCAACGCTCAAAGCACTTCGTGCTTTGTCGAACTCCTTCGGAGGTTCTCATCATTTCCTTTGCCGCAACGAAAAAAGGCTTCCGGTTTAAGGGAAGCCTTTTGAATAATGGCGCGCGTGGAAGGATTCGAACCTCCGACCGCCTGGTTCGTAGCCAGGTACTCTATCCAGCTGAGCTACACGCGCATCTCGTTGTCGGGCGGTATTATGCCACCAGACGATGATATGTCAACGCCCTTTTGTAAATTTTTCCAGAATATTTCAATAAAACATCTAACTGATTGTTTATCAAACAAATCTAGTTCAAATAGTAGTCAAATTCAGTGACTCTTAGTTATGATTTTTGACTCTTTCTTATCGTCATACATCATTAAATCAGCTTTGTGTACAAGCTCTTCCATATCATCTGTATCATAAGGGAACAAGCCGTATCCAGCGCTTAGAGATAGACTTAAGTTATGCTGCTCAAATTTGAAGCTCCGCTCATTAACAGCCATTTTCAGTTTATGAATAACGCTTTCAACTTCATTCTTTTTGTAAGCCCTTGGCAGTAAGATTAAAAACTCATCCCCTCCGAGACGACAACAAATATCTGTTTGCCTTATATTATCGAGAATAATATTTGCAACCTCGGTTAGTACATAATCCCCTGCTTGATGGCCGAAGTTATCATTTATGTCTTTAAAACCATTTAAATCAATAGAAATTACAGCGAAAGGCTTCTTCTTTTGATCCTTTGTAAACTTTTCAAGCAAAATAAATGCAAATCTTCTATTGCGTAGCCCTGTTAGTTCATCAAGCATTGAAGCTCTATGAGCTATATAGTAAGAGCGGTATAGCAGCATGACTAAGAGTAAAATTGAGACTATAAGGCCATAACCCATTACTCTATATATTATTATGCTATTAAGAAATGTATTAGATGGGGCTTTCATCATGCTACCTGCCATTACCCAGCTACCGCCAGGTATTTCAATGACAGAAGTAATATCCGCCTCATTAAAAACCTCTTCATTACCTATAAAAAATGGTCCTTGTCCACCAGTTCCATCCAGCCCCCTAATAGCCACATCAAACTTATTAAGCAGACTATAAAGTCCAGTATCTTCAAAAAGCTCTTCAACATTAATTACAATGCTTACCCCGCCCCAATAATTGGAATTTATGGGCACGTCGTCAAATACTGGAAAGCGGGCAATAATGGCTTGCCCACCTTGCACTAACTCTAATGGACCAGCCATAACCACTGACTTATTCAAGCGAGCTCTTTCTACAGTTGCAAATTGACCTGGATTTGTTTGAAAATCAAACCCAATTGCTTTTTCATTACCTTTTAGAGGATAGATTTTGGAAATGGTGTATCCCTCTGAAATGCCAATATTTCTGATGTAACGACCATTTTGGATTAGCGTTTTGGCAAATGCTTCAAAATTATCAAGCGCCAACTCTTTATTTACCGACAACACTGTCACTAAGCCGTTAGCTATAAATACATCTGAAAACAAGGCAGATTCAACATTTGCTCGAACCAAAAGAAATTCTTCAGTCAAATGTTGTTTGGCCTCTCTACTTATCTCTTCTTCGTATGATTTTAAGAAAAGCTCAAACAGAATAATTGATGTTACCAAATAGGAAAAGCAAGCTAAAACAACAGCTAGATTAATTATCTTTTTTTTAATTACCTTTTTACCCATAGCTGCCCCCCCCGAATAAACTATCCGATTATTTTTAATTAGCTGCTCGTTACTATGTTGTTATTGTTGTGTTGTTTTGTGCTGTTTTTTTTATTTTGCTTTGTTAAAACTTAACCTGCTTAAACGAGTCAGCACCTAAATCTTACCTTGTTCTTGGGGTAACGGAAAGCCCGTCTTCAATCTCTTCGCTGGGGTTGTAGATTAGGACTTCCCCTTCACTAACACCAGTTAAGACTTCGGCTTCCAGTCCATTAATAGCGCCTATCTCCAAAGTGCGCTTTGTCGCGACACCATCTTCTATCGCAAACGCTACCCACTGAGTGCCTTCGCGAACCATAGCAATAACTGGAACAATCAGGCTGTTTGGTTTATCAGCCAATATAATATCGACATCCAATTGATAACCATGGCCCAGCTTTTGCCACTGCTCTGGCGGACTGGCGAAGTCGATGTAGATATTCACTCGCTGTTCTTCAATGCCGAGGGCAGTCACTTTTTTATAGGCCATCGGCTCCACTTGCCTGACGATACCTTCCAGCACCGTATCACCGCCCCAACCTTCCATACGCACTTTCTGTCCTTGCGAAACCCGCACCGCTTCAGTGGAAATGAGCTCTACCTTGACCTCAAGCTCATTCGGATCACCAATATCCATAATCGGCTGCGCGGCATTGATAACACTCGCACTTTGTCTATAACGGGTTAACACGACACCAGTGGCAGGAGCCAAAACCTGGCTACATTCGCATTTAGGTAGAAACTCTGCCAATGAAGTATCAAGCAAGGCTTTAACGCGCTCGAGCTCAGCCTGCCGCAGCTGCAATGTGGCCTGAGTCGCCTGTAATTCCTGCTGCAGGCTTTGATAGATTTTCTTTGCTGTATCGAACTCACGTTCGGAGATGGCCTGATCTTTGTATAAGCTATCAGCTCTTTCCAGATCACTTTTAGCGAAACTCAACTCATTTTGCACCTGTCTTAACTTTGCCTGCGTCATTTCCAGAGCAGACTGAGCTGCGCTTAATTCAGCAACGGCCTGTCTTTCGCTACGAGGATCGAGCGGCTGGGAGCGTAAGGGTTCAATTTCCGCGACAACGGTTTCGTTAGCTATAACAGGATCTCCAACTTCTAATTCAACACGACGTAAGTAACCCGTTATTGGAGCCGATACCTGATAAACATGCTTAACCTTGGTTTCGCCAACCTCTGAAACCACCTCATAAAATTGGCCTTTAGTCACCTTTACCGTCTCAACTTCGATAGCTCTCGGCCATAAGCCATAGGCCAACAAGGTAACTAGAACAGCAGCCAGCAGTATCCATAATGTAAAACGCTTATTAATGCCCATGAACAATTATTCCTTGGTCTTTAAAACTTCGATGAGATCGAGATTATGAATTCGTTTTGCAACAAACAGCGCAGACATGACCGAAGCGACAATGGCCACAATCACAGAGTAGCTATAGGTGTGCGGATAAATAATAATCGGGATTCTGAACAGTTCAGTCTCCAGAGCATAACCCAGCAAATGAGTCAGCCCCCAACCCACAAAACAACCTAGCGCCAAACCAATCAAGGTTAGCAATCCAATCTCACATAATAAAATATAGGAGGTTTCACCCTTAGTAAAACCCAGAACTCGCAAAGTCGCCAGCTCGCGCCCTCTTTCCGACAAAGATATTCGAATCATGTTGTAGGAAACGCCGAATACCAATATTGACGAAAGCACGATAAAGATAAAAATAAAGACCAGCATACTCTCAGCAACTGTTTCGTTAAAAGCATCCAGCGAGGCTTTTTTAGTCACTAAGGCGGTAATGGCCGGTGACTCTTTAACAGCAGTGTAAAACGCCTGCGAAGCATTCGGGTCAACCACCAGGTTCAGCATAAAATATTGCCCGACCTCGCCCAGCTCACGATTAAGGGATTCCAGATTCATATAGGCAGGCAAGCCCATAAAAGTATCGAAAATACCGGCTACCGCAAAGTCGCGTCGCAATCCCGTCTTATCCAGAAACTCAACATAAACCCGATCGCCCACCGCCACATTCAACTTCTCCGCCAGCAAGCTTCCAATCACCATCCCCTCTTCCGGCAAAGAGATAACTTTCTGTGAATAATTGTCATAAATGGGCTGCAAAGTAGCATCCGAGCGAATACCCGTAATCGCACCTCTGTGACTCTTGATGCCATTGATAAATTCAACGGAAACATAGCGTATCGGCTCAGCCTCAAGAACGCCCGGCAATCGCTTAACCTGATGGAACGCCTGCTGTTTTTGGTTTTGATAAAAAGCCATGGTCATATCTTGTCGCTGCGCATCATTAAAGAAGGACACGCCCAGAAACTTAATCGCATCAAACATCTGGATACCAAGAACCATCAGACCCACGGCAAAGGAAATGCCGATTACGGTGAAACTTGCTCGCAGCGGCTTACGAATGATCTGCCGAATGGCGATGCGGGTCGGTTGATCCAGCCAATGCTTAATACGCGAAGTATCGATAAAGCTTCTGTGATAAACATCAGGACTGGGCGGCACCATAGCAACAGCCGGTGGCAATTTAACCACCTTGGCGATCGAGCCGATGATGCCGGACAGTGCCGCTAACACACTGATGCCGGTACTGATAACAAACGATGATATGGAAAAGTCATAGACAAGAACCGGAAAACGGAAAAACTCCGCATAGACTTCAGTATTGGCCTGCCCAAGATAGGCACCCGCAATTAAGCCAATCACAGCGCCCACCAGACACATCACCAAGACCATCCTGAAATAATGCATCCCAACCTGCAGGTTGCTATAACCAAATGCTTTCAATAAACCAATCTGCTCGCGCTCGTTGGTGATCATTCGGCTCAACACCATGTTGGTCAGAAATGCCGAAACCAACAGGAATATGGCAGGGAAAATTGTCGAGGTGGTTTTGAGCTGCTCAATTTCATTGTTCACAAACCAATAGGACAACTGGTCATCACGCAGATAAGAGTTTCTACCGCCATAAGGCTCCAGCACCATATCAATCTGCTTGAGCAATGCCTGATGATCAGCCTTGGCATCAAACTTAAAAGTCGCATCATTAAATGCACCTTTCAGATCAAAAGCCGCCTCCAGCGAACTCTGCCCTGCCCACAAGACCCCATAACGTTTGTTATCCGGCATCAAAGAACCGGGACTCATGGCGTAAATATATTCAGGGCTTAAAGCAATGCCGACAATCGTGAAGTAACGTTTTTTACCATTCATTACCGCTGGCAATTCATCACCCAGCTTCAAGTTATGCGCTTCTGCAAAAGGCTCATTCACAATCACCTCGTCGGAAGCTCCCGGAGCAATCCAGCGGCCTTCGCGCATCGCCAATTGATTGAGCCGTGGTTGCCCATGATCCGGAATTGACGTCAACATCCCCATAACCGGTTCATTGAAATCGGGCATATCCAGACTGGCATATTTCTTGATTCGGGTTTCGACTAAACTGATACCCTCAATCGCTTCTAAACGCTGTTTAACCGTATTGGGAACGCGCACAGCGCTGACAAAAGCATCAGCAAACTGATAATCAGCATAGTATTGTTCGGAGGTTTTCTGAAGTGATTCAAGTGTGGTCAAAGCCATGCTCAAGGTAGCAATACCCGATGCAATCACCAAAGCCACAGCAATGACCTGGCCTTTAACATGCCATAAGTCACGCAGCAGTTTCAGATTCAGGGCGCGCATATCACCACTTTAACTCGCTGGGAGACAGACGGTTTGAATTAGAATGGATATCAGAAACCTTACCATCGCGAAGGGTCACCACACGATCGGCAATCCCACCCACCGAAGTGTTATGGGTAATCACAACAGTCGCAGTGCCCAGCTCACGATTGACCTGCTCAATCGCTTCCAGCACTAAAATACCGGTCTGATGATCCAAAGCCCCCGTCGGCTCATCACATAATAGAATTTCAGGCTGCTTGGCAATCGCTCTGGCGATAGCCACCCGCTGCTGCTCACCGCCAGAAAGCTGCGCCGGGAAATGATCCTTTCTGGGTAACAAACCAACAAGATCCAATGCTTCTTCAGGCTTAATGGGGTTTTTTGCAATCTCAGTAACCAAAGCCACATTTTCCAAAGCAGTAAGGCTCGGAATTAAATTGTAGAACTGAAACACAAAGCCCACATGCTCGCGGCGAAAATTAGTCAACAATCCTTTGCTTTGCGAGCTTATCAGACGGTCCTTAAAATACACCTCGCCCGAAGTGGCATCATCCAATCCGCCCAGAATATTAAGCAAAGTCGATTTACCGCTACCCGACTGCCCCAGCAAAACCACCATCTCATGCTCATACACCTCAAAATCAACGCCATCCAGCGCCTTAACCTCAACCTCGCCCGTCTTATAGACCTTAGTCAGATTGTGCGCATGCAACACAGGCTTCGACTCAGCTGAGGCTGAGACAGTAGATTCTTCGTTCGTAGTTATGATTTCCGACAAGCTCAGATCCCTGATTAAAAAACAAACACCTTTGATTCATAGTAAGAATCGAGCGGAGAGATAGCAATAGAATTTTACAGGGAATGGCGATTAGATGATTTATGTCAGTGGGAGGGCTTATATGTTAACCAATTTGCGAGCAACTGATTCACCTTGGATTGCTCTGCACCAACAAAGGCTACTCCTCTTGCTTTGCTGGCAGTCGAAATATAAATTAGATAAAAACCTTTCGGACCTTTACCTTCTAGAGTTGTGTAAACATCAACTGTATAACGACTCTCGGCATAGCTTTTCACTTTCTTAAAGATTAGCTCATTATCACTATCCAGGAATTCAGTGATTGGAGGTAAGGAATCGTCCCCCCGTGGAATCCAGATCTCATGGAACCTATACTCACCATTACCTATTAGTTTAATAAAATTAAATCTAGTTAAGTCTGACTCAATAAAATCAGAGCCGATACAATATTCTTTTTCAAATACTGGATAGCAAGCATTGCTTTTACATCCATAAGCAAAGCAAGCAAACAGTATAAGGAACAACATTAAAGCAGGATTCTTCATTTACACCTCTGCGGAGTCAATTTGTTTATAAACAGATTGTTTAATTAATTATTTACTCTGACTCCATTAATTATGTAGCTCTTGCTGTAACTGTTCATTTGAAAATCCGACTAGGGCAAACAAAATAACTAATAACAAAACCATTCTTATTAACATTTCTTCTCCATTTGCGAGCCTGTTGAGTTAGACTCTATCCAATTATTTCAAGTATAACGCTCATGCTAAGCGGCGCAGTGTACTGCGTCCATAGCTTGAGCACCTTGTTATAGGGCTTTGTCATTAAAAACGATAATACTAGTATCCGACAAAGCCTCGTTAGTATCATTTATATGCTCGTGCTCAAAACTATCAGGATTATTTTCCATGTCCTGAGCGATATTATTTAGAGCGCTTGCCAACTCTCGTAAATCATCAGGGTTTGCAACAAATGTAATCTCTGCAAGATCAGAGGGCGTTTCAGAACCTACTTCCACCTGTTCTTTTGTATATCCGTAAACTTTCATTTAAACCCCAAA
>JAPHRL010000133.1 GCA_026195755.1 Kangiella sp.
TGGCCGAATACTGCGCAATCAGGGCGCACCATATTAAAGAGTTTACTAACTACTGTGGTGACACCATCAAAATGCCCAGGACGAGACGCCCCGCAGTGATTGTTTCCTAATTCAGCTACCTGAACCTTGGTTAGGTTGGGCCACTGTGGATAGACTTCTTTGACCTCCGGAGCAAATATAATATCCGCTCCTTCTGCTTCGAGTAATGATTGATCTTGCTCGAAAGTGCGAGGGTAAGAATCAAAATCTTCGTTGGGTCCAAACTGAGTGGGGTTAACGAAAATACTGACCACCACAATATCAGCCTGTTGTTTAGCGGTTTTGACCAGGCTCAAATGGCCAGCATGCAAATTACCCATGGTCGGTACAAAGCCAATACGATGACCCATGTCTCGGTGCGTTTGAATCAGGCGGCGCAAAGTTTGAACTGAGTTAACAACGATCATGTGTAACGCTTACCTTTAATCAAAAGAGTGTTCAGCAGTTGGAAAGTTTTTCGCGCGAACTTCGCTGTGAAACAGCTCAAAAGCGGCTTTGATATCGCCTTTGGCATCTGTCATGAAATTACGTACAAACTTAGCTTGGAAGGGCGAAATACCGAGCATGTCATGTAATACCAATACTTGGCCATCTACATCAACACCAGCGCCAATACCCATGACTGGAATAGTCAAACTTTGTGCTATCTGTTTGGCCAGAGTTTGCGGCACACATTCAAGTACCAGCATGCGAGCGCCAGCTTCTTCAAGGGTTTTAGCATCGGCAAGCATTTGCTTGGATTGTTTTGAATCACGTCCTTGAACCTTGAATCCGCCCAGGGCATCCACCGATTGCGGTGTTAAGCCGAGGTGGGCACAGACCGGAATGCCACGTTCGGTTAAACCGGCAATAGTGTCGTGTAGCCAGTCACCACCTTCTAATTTAACCATGTGAGCGCCAGCCTGCATAATCAAGGCAGCAGTCTGATATGCCTGCTCAGGCGTGGCATAACTCATATAGGGCATATCGCCAATCAACAGGCAGCGCTTGTTGCCGCGCGCAACACAGGCGATGTGATACTCCATATCTTCAACCGTTACCGGCACCGTTGTCTTTTGACCTTGGATGACGTTACCCAGGGAATCACCGACCAAGATAACATCGACACCCGCGTCTGAAATAGCACCAGCAAAAGTGGCGTCATAAGCTGTGATACAGCTAAATTTTTTGCTTTCTTGTTTCAGTTGTTCGATATCACTAATGGTTAAGGTTTTCATGATTCCATCTCGGGTTACGCAGGATGAGGATTAAAGTAGTTACGGCCAGTGGTCGTGTTTTTGATTTGATCGAGCAGTAGGTTAAAGTCAGCCTCATTTTCAACCAGGTCGATGCCCGAAGCATTCACAATCAACAATGGCGATTCATCATAATAATAAAAGAAATCAGTATAAGCTTCACAGATGGTTTGCAAATACTCTTTGGTCACTGGGCTTTCTGAAGCGCGTCCTCGCTTCTTGATGCGCTCAAGAAGCACCGGCACAGAAGCTTGCAAATAAATGACCAGATCAGGTTTCGGCGCATCAATCGTCAAGTTCTGATACACCTGTTCGTATAATCTGAGCTCGTCCTGATCGAGCGTGGAACGGGCAAATAGACGATCTTTTTCCATCAGATAGTCAGCAACACGAACCGGGCTAAACATGTCTGATTGGCGCACTTCCTGCAATTGACGCACTCGCTGGAACAGGAAATACAGCTGGGTGGGCAGAGCTCCAGACTTAGGATCTTGGTAAAAGCGCTCAAGAAATGGATTCTCTTCCGCCTGCTCGAGAATTAAGTCGCTGCTTAATGCTTCGGACAATCTTCGAGCCAGTGTGGTTTTTCCCACGCCAATCGGGCCTTCGACGGCAATAAAGTTCTGGGGTATGGATAAAGTTACACTCACTCAAATACTCCTGGCTCAGGCACTTCTTTCTTAGAGGTGCCAATGATGATTCTTGTCATAGTTTAAGGCCACTAAGTCATACCGTGGGCAATGGTCTAGTAATTCACTAACGATACTACCATCGGGAAGCGTCATTTCAGGACTTAGTTCAGCCAATGGTTTTAATACAAAATCCCTGTCTTTAATACCATAATGGGGCAGGGTTAAACGGTCTGATTGCATGATTGTATGATCGTAGAGCAAGAGATCCAAATCTAATGTGCGGGCACCCCAGCGCTCTTCTCTAACTCGTCCCTGTTGGTTTTCAATCGCTTGTAGCTGGTTGAGCAACTCTAATGGAGTAAAACTGGTGGCTAGCTTGGCTACGGCATTGATAAAAGGCGGTTGATCCTGCGGACCCATTGGGGCGCTTTGATAAAAACTGGAATAGCTGAGCAGATAACTTTCCGGCAAAGAATCGAGTGCCAATAGAGCTTGCTCAATTTGCTGAATTGGTTGGTGCAAATTACTACCAAGACCAATGTATGCAATAGAGTGCTTTGTAGTAGGGAGTCTTGCCATAGGTGTAGTGACTTAATGTTTATTTTTGTTGGCTGGCTGACGCTTCTGATTACGGGGCTTGCGTCGTCTGCGTTTTTTGCCGCTACCGGTTTTATGTAACATTTGGCGGCGGTCGTTGGCATCAGCTTCTTGAAACTTGGTCCACCAATCGGCCAGTTCTTTTTGGAGCGGATCGGACTGCGAACGTAGCAGCAAAAAGTCGTAAGCGGCGCGAAAACGTGGATGTTCAAAAATGCTCCACGCTTTTTTTCCATGATAGGCAGGCAAGCGCAGTTGCATACTCCAGATATCACGGATCACCAGTGCATAGCGGCGTGGGATTGAAATATGTTGATTTTGTGCATTGAGCACGCGTGCCATACTTTTGAAAAAAGCATCGTTAAAGTTGATGCCTTTTTGTTGCAGAGCTTCAGTGCTCTCTAACAACGGTTGCCAAAGCATCACTGCCATTAAGAAAGCAGGGTTGACTGTTTGTTCAGAAGCAATTCGAGTGTCAGTATTTTCCAGAGCATCCAACACTAACTGTTCAGTCACTTTTGTTTGAGTTGAATCGTCATGCTTTAAAGTACGGTCAGTCGCCGGAAACAAGGCATGGAACAAGCCATATTCGCGTAGCTTCTGGAAAGTCAATTTTGCGGCGCCAGCCAAAAATAGCTTACGATATTCTTCCCATAAACGAGCGGCTGGTACCTGCTCTAAGAAATGGGAAAGTTCAGCAACCGGCTTAAGCGTATTTGGCTCAATGGTCAGATTGAGTTTGCAAGCTAGCCGCACAGCCCGTAGCATGCGCACAGGGTCTTCGCGATAGCGTGTTTCCGGATCACCAATCATGCGTAATTGACGTTTGCGTAGATCCGCCAGGCCATCACAAAAATCGTGGACTGAAAAGTCTTTAATATTGTAGTAAAGCGCATTGATGGTGAAATCGCGACGAATGGCATCTTCTTCAATATCGCCGTAGACATTATCGCGCAAGATCATGCCTTCTTTGGCTTGTTGAATATTGTCATCACAATGGGCGCGGAAAGTGGCCACCTCGATAACATCGCGACCAAACAGAATATGCGCCAGCCTAAAACGGCGACCAATTATGCGACAGTTGCGAAATAACTCTTTAATCTGTCCGGGAGTTGCGTTGGTCGCAATATCAAAGTCTTTGGGATGCAAACCAAGCAATATATCGCGCACGCCGCCACCGACCAGGAATGACTCATAGCCAGCATTGCTCAAGCGATATAAAACCTTTAAGGCATTGTCGCTGATATCTTTACGTGAGATCGAATGTTGATCGCGCGTGATGATTTGGGTGCTGGTGCCTGCACCGGGCGTATCAGTAGCCGGAGAAGAAAACCAACCTTTTACAGACTTAATTATTGAACTCATAAAGTGTTAATTTGACAGTATGGGGCGATCATAGCACAAGCGGCTATCTAATTAATCTAAATAAAGAATTTGTTGCCTGGCGGGGATTTGAGGCAATTGAAAGTGGGACAGCGCATAACCAAGGATGGCTTCAGGGTTTTCATGCTGCAATTCGCTCGGAATAGGCTGCCCCAAAAATTCCAGTGCACGGCATAAATACTTGGTTGCTTGTTGGCTATCAATTGGCGGTGCGTGATTTTGTTTGGATAATTTATTGCCGTCAGGATTGATGGCAAGCGGCAAATGATACCAGTCAGGTACTTTGGCCTTGAACGCTTCATACAACCGTAACTGGCGCGGAGTCGAGTCCAACAGGTCGCAGCCGCGAACCACATGATCAATTCCCTGTTCAATATCATCCACTACCACCGCCAACTGATAAGCGATTAAGCCATCTTTGCGTCGAATGGCGAAATCTTCAGCATAGAGAGAGTCATCGAACTGGCAAGGCCCTTGAATCTTATCAACAAAACTATAATCGCCCTGTCTATGACAAAGGCGAATAGCAACTTCACCATTAAAGCTCAAATTTTTTGTGGCACAAATATTCGGATAGTATCCGGTCTTGCTGAGTGCTTTGATTTTCTTACGGGTGCAATTGCAGGCGTAGATCAGGCCTTGTGATTTTAGTTGCTCAATAATCTCTGCATAGTGATCCAGGTGGTGGCTTTGATAACAGACTTGACCGTCCCAGTGCAAACCAAAGGCTTCCAGTTGGCGTAAAATCAAGTCGCTGGCGCCAGTAACTTCGCGCGGTGGGTCGATATCTTCAATTCGTACTAGCCATTCAGTATGACGAGATTTTGCGATCAGGTAGCTACCGACAGCTGCTATCAGCGAGCCAAAGTGAAGGGGACCAGAAGGTGAGGGTGAGAAACGTCCTGCCATAGTTAGGAGACAGCTAATGGCTTACAGTAGAAAGGGCAGACTAGAATATCTGCCCATGTCAATTAACTACCGTATTGTTTTTCTTTGATTTCTGCCAGCGTTTTGCAGTCGATGCAAAGCTCAGCAGTCGGACGCGCTTCAAGGCGACGAATACCAATTTCGATACCGCATGATTCGCAGTAACCGTATTCATCATCATCGATCTTGTTTAGCGACTGAATAATCTTCTTCAACAATTTGCGTTCGCGGTCGCGAGTACGCAATTCAAGAGAGAATTCTTCTTCTTGGGCAGCACGATCAACCGGATCTGGGAAGTTTGCAGCTTCGTCCTGCATATGGTGAACAGTCCGATCAACTTCTTCCATCAATTGTTTTTTCCATGCCGCCAGAATATTACGAAAATGCTCATACTGAGCATCATTCATGTACTCTTCGCCTTTCTTCTCTTTATAAGGCTTGAGGCCTAATTTCTCGAGGGTGCTATTTGTAGCTGATTGTTTACGTGGCATCTAAGCAACGCTCCATTTCGTATTAAAACCAGACGCCTCACGGCGCGCACTTGGCAAAAAAGCAAGCTCTTATAGGGCTGGCTTTGAAAAAGTGAAACAGGGATATTATCCCTATGACTGACAATTGAAAAGCCTATTCTTCGTAAAATGTTATAAAAAA
>JAPHRL010000179.1 GCA_026195755.1 Kangiella sp.
CGAACAGCATGCTATATAGAGGCTTTGTAGATTTACTACCCTCTTGAATAGCTAAATACGCAGGACAGATACTAGAGCGGAAGTCTTGGTTTTGATAAAACAAACTAGCGTAGGTGGCATAAGAAGTTGCAGGAGGATTGATGACCTCTTCAAAATACTCCTTCATCCAGCGTAATGCTTGATCATAATTATCCTGTACAGCATCAATGTTAGCTAAAGCGAGCCTAAGGTTTACTTCATTTTGCTTGCCCAGAACACCGGTTTGCATTGCTCGGATAAACTCTCTTTTAGCAGCAGCGTATTGAGATTGCTCACGATAATTTAGGCCTAACAGATATATAGCTCGACCAGCTGCCGCTTTATCGCCGGAGTTTTCGATCAACTCTTTAAGAATAGCTATCGATTCTGCATATTTTGCGTCAGCATAAGCTTCATTTGCAGCGGTAATTTTTTTATAAGCAGATTCGGAGGTAATAGTTGGAACCTTTTCCTCATCATACTCACCTGCTTTAGGAGCCAGCAATTTACAGGAGCTTGTATACTTGGTTTGCGGCAAAGCATCTGCCACGCTACCAAATGTTAAGGCAATTAACCCGACAATATATGTGATTTTAGTCATAATTCTTACTTTACTCAGAGTTAGTTGTCCAGCTGGAAGTCTAGCTTATACTTCATATCTCGCTGATGGATTGGCTGTCCATTTACGATACGAGGTTTAAACTTCCATTTGCGAATAGCCCTCAAAGCTTCTCTTCGGAACATGCCCCTTGGGTTCTCATCAATTACATTAATATTTGAGGGAGAACCATCTGGCGCGATATCGAATTGGAATGTTACATAGCCTTCAATACCCTCTAACGCAGCTTTTTGTGGGTATTCAGGAGGAACTGTCACCAAAGGGATAGCCTCACCGTCGCCCATACCGGAAAAATCTGTGCTACCTAGCCCACCAATGAAAATACCACCACCATCCATAGTTGCATCGATATTATCAATTTTAATATCAACAAGAGCTGTAACAACTTGCTTCTGTTGAGGCACATCCTGCTGTTGTGGAGGTGGCGGCTCTTTTGGAGGTGGTGGCTTCTTGGGAGGTGTACGCTCTTTACGCTGTACTTCTTTTTCCTCTTCAATGAAACCAATATCTACATTGATATTTTCACGATCGCGATCTTGATCTTCTGCAGTATCAATCAAAGCATTCATCAACAAGAAAATACCAAGCACGATACCAAATGCTAATAATGCACTTAAAATTGTTCTTGCCATATTATTCAACCCTTTCCGTTGCTACGGATACCGTAGCACCAGAACTTTTTGCAATATCTAAGACCTCTAATACTATTCCGGCTCTAGCTTTCTTATCCGCCTGGATAACAACTTCGCCTTCAAGATTTTCAGTCCTTAGTGACTGTATTTTCGCTTTAATTTCAGAAGGCTGTAGCATGTCTTTGTCGATAAAAATCTGGTTTTTATCATCGATAGCTACAAATATGTAAGCGTTTTTACGCTCTTCTGCCGATAAGGCAGAAGGCTTATCTACATCAACACCAGCCTGCTTGACGAACACAGTTGTTACAATAAAGAAGATTAGCATGATAAACACGATATCTAGCATCGGTGTCATATCAATTTCTACATCTTCTTGTTTCTTTCGAGTCTCAATAGCCATTAAGGTTCACCAAAATTCTAGTGATGTGGAAGATTATCGGCTAACTGATGTGACTTCATATAAGCAGTTTGCTCAAGGCGGCTACTAAAAAAGATACCCGACAATGCTGATACCATCCCAGCCATCGTAGGAATTGTAGCTTTAAAAATACCACCCGCCATTTGGCGAGCACTACCGGAGCCTTGTCCAGACATACTTTCAAACACATCAATCATACCGGTGACGGTGCCTAACAAACCAAGTAATGGGCAAATTGCGATTAGAGTCTTAATCAAAAGCATACGTTGATTAAGTGCTTCACGGGCAATTGAAACCCACGCTTCTCTAATTCGATGAGCTTGCCACGACTTAGTATCTTCACGCGCATTCCACTGAGCAACCATCATTCTGGCTTCTTTTGGAAATTGGCCGTAAATGTACCAGTACCTTTCGATAATCAAGGTCCACATTAAGAAGAGAACGAGTCCTATCCACCATAGGACCCATCCACCTTTATCTATAAAACCAAGTATCGTATAGATTAATTCCATATGAATTACCTAGCTGTTACTTTCTTCGTGCTGTGCCATTAAACCGGTGCTTTGCTCTTCAAGAACATGAATAATATTCTTGCTCTTACCGGCAACTACAGCGTGTAAGAAAGTTAATGGGATAGCGGCTAATAAACCCCAAACCGTTGTTACCAAGGCTTGTGAAATACCATCAGCCATTGTTTTAGGGTCACCCGTTCCGTATAGAGTAATTGATTGGAAAACTTCAATCATACCGACAACAGTACCTAATAAACCAAGTAGTGGGCCGAGCGCTGCAATTACTTTAATAAGGTTAATACCACGTTCGATCTTAGGCGTTTCTTTCAGAACAGCCTCATCCAACTTCAACTCAAGATTCTCTACATCTTCATTACGGTTTGCTTGATAAACCTTCATGATACGACCAAGAGGGTTATTGCCTGGAGTGGATGACTTCTTCTGTGACTGCACTTTTGGACCAGTAACAAAGTAAAGAGTGAAGATACGCTCAAGAGCTATCAACAAACCAATGACAAGTAGAACCATTACGGTTTTACCCGCAAATCCACTAAACTCCCACAAACGATCCAGCAAGCTCATTTTTTGCTTTTCAAGCTGCAAAATAGCTCCTTTACTTGGATCCAGGAATAAGCCGGCATAACCTGAGTTAGTAGATGCAAACTCTTCAACTTGGCTTAAAACTCTTGAGTCAGGCTGCACCTGCAATGTTTTGATCACACCTTTATCAAAGAATAAGTACTCACCACCAGATACTAGATTGAAAGTACCTACACGAGTAACTGTTTGTTGCTCGGTGCGACCAGCTTCATTGACAACATCAGCAGTAAATGTAGTAGTTTCTCCCTGCTCAGACATTTCTTGAAGCATTAGCACCCAAAATGCGCGTAGCTGCTCCATCTTCGGCAAAGAATCTGCCTCAGTTAAGTTATTAAGCAATGATTGGCGTCCAGGATATTGAGCGCTCACTAATGAGTTAGCAATATCACCGGTCATACTATTTGCTGCTTGACGCACAACACCGAACAACTCACCTAAGTTACCTTGCTTAATACGTAAGTCTTCTGCAATTTTAGTAAGTTGTTTTTCGTTCTCATCAAAAGCTGCTTTTAGTCGCTCACTTTTTGCTTCTTCAGCTGCTAAGCGTGCTTTTGCATCAGCTAACAGCTGTTGTTGGCGATTACGCTGCGAACGAAACTGCTGTACGCGCTGCTCATTTACCTGCTCTTGAATACGTTCTTTATCACGAACTTTCTTCAATAGGTCAGCATGTGACAAACTTTCTGCCGCATTGGTCGCAACAGATGCCAGCGCGAAGACGCCAGCTAATGTAATAGCTAGAATATTTCTCATTGTGCTGCCTCCGCTACAGGAACTGGGACTTTAAATAGAATAGGTTGCGAGATACCACGCGTAAATTTAATCGCATTATTTACAGAGTCGAGGTATTCCTCAGGTAGAGGCTCCCATGTACGCTCTAGCTTGTTCCAGTATGCGCCACGCTTACCGTCAAGTGTTAGATATACATAAGTCAAACGGCCAACACGCAAAAACTCAACTTCTAGATTTTCACCATTTGCATCGATGTTGCCGGTATTTGCTGAAACTGCATTACCATATTGCATTTCAATTTGGTAAGCCTCTAGAATTTTACGATACTTTTCTGAAACAGAGACGTTCGCATCATCCATTAGAGCGTACAGTTTTTGTACACGGTCCTGACGGTCACCGATATTAAATGGAATATCTAACTGAACAAACTCATCAAGAGTTGTGATCATTTCATCCATCAAAGGTAGAACACCTTTTTCTGTTTCGTCGATGCTTTCCATTTCCTGAACGCTATCCACAATTTGCTTTTCCTGACTCTTGATTTGCTTTTCAAGTTGAGCATTGTAGATACGCAATTGGTCTACTCTTTGCAGAGTATTGCGGTAGTCAAGCGATAAATCAGTGGCTTCTTCCGCCAATTGATTAACCGAAGTTTGAGTGCTAGCAGCAGCTCTATCGATTCGCTTCTCAATATTCATTGATGATTCAAACTGGCCAGCAGCAAATGCACTGCCCATTACAGCGGTAGCCAGAACGGCGGCAGCTGTTTTCTTTAAAAATAGTTGTTTTTTCATAAACTTACCCAAATTTCTGTTCAGAAATCTTTGCTTTTGATTGCCAATACTTTAGAAAACTAGAACCTCGAGCAAAAAATCAAGCTACTTAACTTCACTTACTCACAGGCTTTAATTTTAAAGCACTAACGCCAGCCTTGCGGCCTAAACTTGTGGTCAAAGAGGCCAACTATAAAGACAAAGCCGGAATGGGTCAACAAATGTATCGGTCGAATTAACAATTCTTTATGCAACACATAACTTTAACTTATACTATGCTCGAACAGTAAAATTGTTATTAAAACTGTCAAACCTAAAAGTTGATACTTCCGCTTAACTTTATGTACTTTGGGCTTTGGAAAGTATAGGGGGTCAAGCCTCTAGCATCTAAGTCCATCGACTGTGGTAATGAATCTTCCAAGTGCGCAGCACCCAGCAAATTCATTAAATCAATTCGTATAACTAATCCGGTTTTATTCCACTTAGTTTGATATTGGAGTCCAATATCAAGGGTGGTATCTTCGAACATAAGCAAATTCGAAGACGTTGAGTCCAGCCCTAATTTACTTTCTTGTTTATTCACATTTGCGGCCAGCGTCCAATCCTTGGCAATTCGCATCCCTCCATATAATGAAAATGCACTGGCTTCAAAAGGCGTTTGTTGCTCTTGGAAGTTTAGGGACTGTTCTTGATATAAGCCTTTAGATAACTCAACAGATGCACCTAGTGCGAAGTCATCGTTTATTTGACGACTGATCTTTATTTCGATTCCCTCTAAATCCTGTTGAAACCCCTCTATCCCAGCTAGGTTTGACATCAAATTAATGGCTTCTGGGGAACCGTCTTGATTAAAGTCATAATAAAAACGGTAGCCCAACTCACTGTTCCTGTGCATCTGTGCCAAAGCTGACTCAGTTGTAACCAAGTCCAGGTCAGACCTCATATAACTGATCGTAACATCCCAACCTTCATACAGTTTCTGGTTAAAACCAAAAGCCGTCGAGGTTTGTTTTAGGTTTTTATCATCAAGAACATAATTAACAGGGCTTTCAAAACTGACTGATACAGGCAAGCTATGGTTACCATAGTTCACAAAGAACTGTGAAGATTTGTTTGGTATTTGATAGCTCGCAGCAAAGCCAGTATTAACATCATTGGCAGTATTCGAATGTGACAAATCCAAAGAAACTAACCACTGACCCTGCTGTTCATCTTCGATACTAAACGATAAGGGGTCATTTTGGAGTGCATTAGTTGCCAGTTGATTCAACTGATTGTTCACCAGCAAATTCACGCTAATATCGTTCGACGATATTCGAATGCTAGTATCGTCAATAATAAATGGATTAAAGCCTCTACTATCTGAGTCTTTCAAGCTCTGCATGAAAAGTTCATCATTCACCAGTGATCCACCTTGAGTAGCTTCGTTGGCATAGCTATTCAGCGCCAAAGAACCTATCGATGCCAGTATTAATGCCCTAATGGCAGGCGCACGAAATGGCTTTGATTTAGGTTTCATCATTATTGCACGACTCTATGTTATGTGTTTAGGCTAATGCTCTTTTTTGCTAAAACTTATTTTCACCTTGAAAATCAATAGGTTACCAAAAAACTTGCAAACCCATCTGAAATTGTTTTTAGCGTCAATTCAGTATAGGTAAATGCTTGATTCCTTTCAACTTGAAGAGTTGTAAAATTAGGTAAACCTCACAAGTTCTAATTCTAACTGGCTGTATTTTGTGGGTTTATTCCCAAGCTTGGCTATTCATGCCAAATTAACATTGGTATGATTGAGGCTCCTAACAAAAACACTGTTGCTGCATGAGCACAAAGCAAACCACGAAATCGACCTTTTGGGCCCTCCTGAGCGGCCTTATATGTTGGTCTTGCCAGCCTCATAATGATTTAAACTCTGCGCAGCATGACGAGCTATTGGTATTTTGCTCTGAAGGAAGTCCGGACTCATTCAACCCTCAGCTGGTAAGCTCCGGCACTTCCTATGATGCCACAGCTCACACCATCTATAACCAACTGGTTACTTACACCCCGGGGACAACAGAGATAGCTCCAGCACTGGCCGAGTCCTGGCAAATTAGTGAAGATGGCACACGTTACCGTTTTAAGCTTCGGGAGAATGTTCCTTTTCATGGCAATGAAACTTTCACTCCTACCCGCTCTTTAAATGCAGATGACGTCATTTTTAGCTTTAATAGACAACGGTTGAGCGAACATCCCTACCACTCTATATCAGGTGGACGTTATCCTTACTTTTATTCCCAAGGACTTGATCAACTAATAATTGATATTAACAAAGTCAATGAACATCAAGTGGAATTCGTTTTATCCCGACCCGAAAGTCCCTTTTTGGCCATTCTTGCCACACCATTTGCTTCAATCTTGTCTGAAGAATATGCTGAAATATTGCAGACACTACAACATCCCGAGTGGATAGACAGCAAGCCAATTGGCACAGGCCCATTTCGATTAAAACGCTACGAGCCAGATTCACATATTCGGTACGAGGCCTTCCAAGACTATTTTGCTGGCCCGCCTAAAATTCGGGATCTGGTTTACTCCATTACTCCTGACGCTGCGATGCGGTTTGCACGGTTCAGCGCTGGCGAGTGCGATATCATGAGTAATCCGCTACCGGTCCACCTTCGCATAGCACGTCAAAACCAATTGAATATTTTAGAAATACCCGGTCTCAACGTTGCTTACTGGGCCTTTAATGTTGAAAAACCACCTTTTCATGATGTCAAAGTCCGACAAGCTCTGTCGATGGCTATTAACCGCGAAGCAATCCTTAAAGCGGTATATGACCGACAGGCACAGATTGCGACCAGCCCCATCCCTCCAACCTCATGGGCATATAACAAGCAAGTCACCAGGGTTCGTTACAATACTCAGCAAGCTAAGCAGTTGTTAGCTGAAGCTGGCTATGAAAATGGGTTTACTATTGATATCTGGGCCATGCCAATCCAAAGAGCCTATAATCCAAATGCTCGAAAGATGGCTGAAATGATGCAACAGGACTTAGAAAAAATTGGTGTCAAGGTACGCATCGTCAGCTATGAGTGGGGAACCTTTCTTGCTCGGGTTGCTCAAGGCCTTCACCATAGCGTCTTGTTAGGGTGGAATGCTGACAATGGTGACCCAAGCAACTTTTTGAACCCCTTATTGAGCTGCGCCTCTGCTCGTAGTGGTAATAACTACGCTCAATGGTGCCACCCTGAATTTGACCGTCTCATTTTAAACGCCAGCCAATCTTCAGATATTGAGCAACGCAAAGAATATTACCAGCAAGCACAAGCTCTATTTAAAGAACAGGCACCTTGGCTTACTATCGCGCATGCGAATAAAAGTCTACTGACTCAACCTAGGGTTAAAGGGCTGGTGATTTCGCCAGTAGGTAATGTGGAGTTTGATAAAGTATATCTTGAAGATGGAGCATCAACTGAAAGTGAGGCCGTTAACTGATGTTCCGCTTGCTTATCAAACATGGAACCACCTTATTTGTGAGTTTGTTTGGCTTGACCTTACTGACTTTTGTGCTCAGCCAGCAAGGTGATGAGGCGCTACACGCCTATCAAAGTTCAAGCTTCATTGGTCAATACTTCGAATACCTGCAGTTGCTTTTTGCTGGTGACTGGGGCTTTTCCAGCATTCACAACCGTCCAGTATTGAGTGATTTCTTGCTCCACTTCCCTGCAACCATTGAGCTGGTTTTATTGGCACTATTATTCGCCATTATCTTTGGTTTGACTCTCGGTATCATGGCGGCCAACCGGCGGGGCAAGTGGTTAGACAACACCCTCATGGGGATCACTCTAGCAGGTTACTCTATGCCAATTTACTGGTGGGGAATGTTGCTAGTCTTGCTCTTTTCCTTAACTCTTGGATGGACGCCGGTTGCCGGGCGAATTGACTATATCTATGACATTCAGCCAGTTACGCGCTTTATGCTTATCGACTCGCTGATAAGTCATTCCCAGTATGGAATGGATGCTTTTTTTAATGCCTTGCTACACTTGGTACTACCCGCCATCACGCTGAGTACAATTCCAATGGCGATTATCGCAAGAATGACCCGCTCATCACTGTTGGGAGTTCTTAAAGCAGAGTATATTCGTACCGCTCGCTCCAAAGGCCTCAGTCAGCAAAGAATAGTTTGGGTTCATGCGCTAAGAAATGCGTTAATCCCTATTTTGACCATCAGCGGCGTGCAAATCAGTATCATTATGTCAGGTGTTATTATAACTGAGTATATTTTTGCTTGGCCAGGGGTTGGAAAATGGCTCCTTGAAGCAGTTTCGCGCCGTGACTTTGCCAGTATTCAAGCGGGCATTCTTGCTTTGTCTTTGCTAGTCATCGCTTTCAATTTAGCGCTTGATTTATTAGCCAGCTACATGAACCCTCGCTTGCGGAGGCCATCATGACGCTCTCGAACACCAAGTTGGCCTGGCAGGTTTTCAGACGTAACAAAAGTGCTATGACTGGAAGCTTAATTCTGCTTATTATTGTTCTCATGAGTCTGGTGGGGCCCTGGTTTGCACCTCACGACCCAGCACAGCAGTTTAGCGATAAAATTCTAACTCCACCACTGTGGTACGATAATGGCGAATTCCTTACTCCATTAGGCACCGATGACTTAGGCCGAGATATGTTATCACGCCTACTTCATGGAGCACGGCTGTCGTTAAAATTAACCATTATGGTCGTATTTGCCGCAGCCTTTATCGGCATTTTGATTGGCGCGGCAGCAGCGTTCCTGAATTCAGGCTTAAGAACTCTACTAATGCGCTTCATGGATTTATTGCTATCTCTGCCCTCTTTATTATTAGCTATTGCTATTGTTGCAATTATTGGGCCGGGGTTACCCAACGCGGTCTATGCCGTGGTTATTGTTTTAATTCCACAATTTGTGAAAGTTACGCAAGGGGCAATTTCAGAAGAGCTCGGGAAAGATTATGTCATGGCCACAAGACTCGATGGCGCCGGGCATACCAGATTGCTATTACATCATGTCTGGCCCAATATTATTCCAGCCCTTATCGTACAGCTAACCTTCAGTTTTTCTACCGCACTGCTGGATATTGCAGCACTAGGGTTTCTCGGTCTTGGTGCTCAACCGCCTATTGCAGAATGGGGAACCATGCTATCCGAAGCCAGAGCTTTCATACAGTTCGCACCATGGACCATGACCTTACCCGGGCTAGCCATTTTCCTGACTGTACTATCCATTAATCTCGTTGGCGATGGCTTGCGCGATGCTTTCGATCCGAGACTCAACAGGTAACACTATGAGCTTATTGCAAATTGAAAACCTGAATGTGGACTTCATGACCGATGATGGGCTGGTGCGAGCTGTCGATCAAGTAAAACTCAGTATTGATAGCGGGAAAGTAGTGGGTGTTATTGGAGAATCTGGTTCCGGCAAAAGTGTTATGGCGCTAGCTATAGCTGGGCTATTATCACCAGCAGCAAGAATACAAGCCGACCTTTTCACACTGGATGGGCAGGATCTGACCCGCATGACTCCTGCCGAGCGCCAAAGACACATCACCAGTAATATTTCAATTATTTTCCAAGAGCCAACATCCAGCCTTAATCCGGCATTAACGGTTGGTTATCAACTGGACGAAACAATACGCTTTCATGAAGGCGGCACTCCTAAACAACGCAAGGAGCGAGCCTTGGAGCTATTATCCCAGGTTGGCATTATGGACTCCAAACGTCGCTATAAAGAATACCCGCATCAGTTATCGGGAGGCCTTAATCAGAGGGTGATGATTGCGATAGCGTTGGCATGTCAGCCTAAACTTTTAATTGCAGACGAACCAACAACCGCTCTCGACGTTACAGTTCAATCACAAATACTTGATTTACTATTAAAGGTCAAAGAAGAACACAATATGGCCTTAATGCTTATCACCCACGACTTTTCAATTTTGGCGGAAACAACCTCTAAAGTCCATGTCATGTATTGTGGGCAGATAGTAGAATCAGGCAGAACCTATAACTTGTTAAGCCAACCCTTCCACCCTTATACAAAAGCGCTTTTAGACAGCGTTCCTCATTTTGGAATGCGTCATAAAAAAGGCAGACGACTATTTAACCTTCCCGGTACAACGCCTCCTATTAGCCATCTACCCGTTGGATGTTATTTAGGCCCACGTTGCCCATATGCTGGAAAAAAATGCGTACAGCCACCAGAGCTTTTCAACATCAAAGGCCGTCGCGTTCGCTGTCACTTCCCTCTCGTTGATGAGGAGGAATCCTGATGCCAAGTTTACTGTCTGCAAAACTCCTTAGAAAGTCGTACAAGGTATCAAACAATCCCTTCAAGCAACGATACCTCGAAGTATTGAAAGGAGTCAGCTTTACCCTGAGTGCAGGGCAGACACTTGCTGTTGTGGGTGAGTCTGGCTCTGGTAAGTCAACACTGGCTCGTATTCTGGTTGGCGCAGAGAAGCCTGATAGCGGTGAACTTCTATTCGAAGACAGCAATATTCTTAAAGATAGCGCCTTTAGCTGGTATCGTAATATTCGAATGATCTTCCAGAACCCAGCAGCCTCTTTAAATCCAAGAGCAACCATTCGACAAAGCCTTGAGGAACCACTCATTAATGCGAAGTTAGGAAATAGCCAAAGCCGTAAAGATCGTATTGCAGAAGTTTTAGATCTGGTTGGTTTAAGACCAGAGTATGCTGATAGGTACCCTCATACTTTTTCGGGTGGGCAAAGACAGCGTATAGCAATTGCCAGAGCCTTAATGCTCAATCCTAAAGTCATTGTTGCTGATGAGCCAGTTTCAGCATTAGATGTATCAGTTCAGGCACAAATCATTAATCTACTGCTCGACCTGCAAGACCAGCTTGATTTAGCCTATGTGTTCATATCCCACGATCTCGGTCTGGTACAACACTTTAGTGATAAAGTATTGGTCATGCACAACGGGGAACAAAAAGAATATGGCCGTGTTGGAGAAGTTTTCAGTCAACCTCAATCTAAATACACAATAGAACTGCTTAATGCCTCTGCCAGCTATCGAAAGGTTATTGAAAAATAATATACCTTTCAACAAAAAAGCCACTCTTAAGAGCGGCTTTTTTGGTAACGTATGACATGCTTTCAAAGTATATCACTCTGTAACTTTTGATTTTTGTCTAAAGCTCTGCATTAAACTTTGAATTTCAGCCTGAGCATTAACGTTGGCTAAGCGTTGAGAAATTTGCTGACGAGTAGCCTCATCCATGCTGGCAGGGTCAGGATAATTGACCGCTTGAACTTCAACCACCACGTAATCACCATTAAACAAAGGCTCAACCGAGTGGCTCAACTCTCCTTCTGACGGGGCCTTAAGGCTGAATATGGCGTTACTTAGATCATAACCAATTGCAGTATCACGCCTTTTAAGACCATCAGTTTCACTCCAACTTAATCCCTTAGAAGCCAGTAACTCTTGTGTACTACCACCCTCTTTCATTGTAGCTAGAACTTGCTCAGCAAACTCTTTAGTTGCATCGCGAACTTTTTCTTCTTTCAAAGTCGCTACAACAGACTCTTTTACTTCTTCTAATGGCTGAACCTTAGCCGGTTGATACTCTTTAACTGTCACGTAAACAATATCATTGTTGGCCAACTCAATCATATCGCTGACTTCACTAGACTCAAGAACGGACGCTGAGAATACTTTTTCCAGGAACACAGGATTAGCAGTCAGTCCTGTTGTGGACTCTTTCGTAAACAACCCCGTTTCCTGAATTTTGAGCCCCACTTGCTCAGCAAATTTTTCGATATCGTCGCCAAACTCAAATAAATTTTCGTTTAAACTTGCCTGCTTTTCGAAGAACACCTTTTGTGCTTCTTCTTGTGCCAGTGTAGTACGGATTTCATCTTCAACGTCAGCCAAGGAAGATACTTGACCGTCTTTTTTATCCACTAATTTAATGATGTGGTAACCGTATTGAGTTTCCACAACATCAGTAGTATCACCAATATTAGTTAAAGCAAGAGCTGCAGCTTCAAACTCAGGAACCCAGCCCGTACCACTGGGATCATCATCAGAAGTGGCTACTGCTTCCACCCACTCCAACTGACCACCTTTATCACCACTAAAGCTATCTGAAGAGTGCTCTTTGGCCAATTCCGCAAAATCAGCACCACTTTCAATCTGACTCAACAAATCATTTGCTTTTGCTTGCGCATTTTCAACAGAGTTATCAATCAAAATATGTGACACTAAAATTTCTGCTGGTTCTTGGTAGTTATTTTTATTCGCATCATAAAAGGCCTGAACCTGCTCTTCGGTAATTGTCGACTTAAAGTCTTCACTTAAGCTATCGACCGATAAACGAACATAATTAAGATTTAATTGTTCAGGTTGTTCAAACTTGACCTGGTTTTGCTGGTAGTACGCTTCTATTTCAGTATCCGTTACTTCAACCGAATCAGCAAAATCGCCTTGAGTTACTCTGACATAACGCACATCACGAGTTTGCTCTTGCAAGCGGTAATAGCTTTCTACTTCAAAGTCTAAAGCAAAATTACTAGCACCCACACCTTGATTAAGCTGTTCTTGAGCAATCTGCTGGCGAGCGTATTGGCGAAGTCTATCTTCAGACCACCCCATCTGTGCCATAATCATTTTTGCTTGTTCTGGTGAATAAATCCCCCCTATCTGAAACTGAGGGAACGCCCTTATCCATGCTTTAATTTGCTCTTCAGAGGCCGTAAGCCCAGCATTATTCAGGTTAGCTCTGATGACCTGTTCATTTATTAACTGCTGCTTAATTTGCTCGCGTAGCATCTTCTGACTTGCCTCAGTAGCATACTGCTGTTCAAATTGAGCACCCATTTGATTTCTAACGCTATCCATTCTTTGCTGAATTTGCGCATTAGTAATTTCTGCACCTTCAACTTCGGCGACTGTATCTGGGTTACCGCTAAATAAGGTACCCGTAAAATAGCCTGCAAAGATAAAAAAGATGATGATGACAAATAACACCACCTTCATAATCGGGCCTTGCATGCTTTGCTGTATTCTTTCCAACATCATGGCTGACATTACCTATTTGTTAATTGTTCAGTCCGAACATCAAACTTTGATTGTAATCCAAACTACCCAGTTACTCATACCCAGCATTGATTTGCTTTAATAATGACACTGAATGATAAAGGGATAACCTGAAAGCTCAGGTAACAGACTTACAGTTACTGGATAAAAAAAACGCGCCTTGATAGGCGCGTTTAGTTTACTGGCGGAGCGGACGGGACTCGAACCCGCGACCCCCGGCGTGACAGGCCGGTATTCTAACCAGCTGAACTACCGCTCCTAAATTTTCGTTTTACGGGCACCATACTTTTAAAACGACTAAAGGCATGGTGGGTGGTACTGGGCTCGAACCAGTGACCCTCGCCTTGTAAGGGCGATGCTCTCCCAACTGAGCTAACCACCCGCAAAAACGGCGGCTAGTTTACCGCGTCTTTAAGAGCTTTACCAGCTTTAAAACCAGGAACTTTTGCAGCCTTAATCTGAATAGTTTCACCAGTTTTTGGGTTACGACCTGTACGAGCAGCGCGCTCTTTAACAGCGAAGGTACCGAAACCGACTAGAGATACTTGCTCGCCTTTTTGTAATGAATCCGTAATTGCGCCTAACATAGAGTCTAGTGCACGACCGGCAGCTGCTTTAGAGATATCCGCGCCAGCTGCAATGGCGTCTATTAGTTCTGATTTGTTCACTCACTTTCCCCTTTTATTTAGAGTAATCTAAAGTATAAAAAATAAGCAGTAATTATTAGCGTTCTACTGCACAACTCAAGGTCTGCTGTTATATCAACTGACCCTTTTATGTGTCAAGAAAATTTCCGATAAACGACCAAAAAGCCTGCGAATTGCAGGCTTTTTGTGCATTAGTGAGCATGGAGCTTGCCTTGTTCGTCAGCTTTGCCTGTTTCGCTCTCTGGTGTTTCAACCACAGGTTTAGTGATCGGTTCGGGTGGTCGCTCCATAGCAATATCAATAACTTCATCAATCCACTTAACACAGACTATCTTCAAATCTTTTTTAATATTTTCTGGAATATCGGCCAAGTTCCGTTCATTTTCTTTAGGAATTATGACCGTTTTAATGCCGCCTCGGTGAGCCGCAAGAAGTTTTTCCTTTAAGCCGCCAATCGGCAATACCTCACCTCGCAAAGTGATTTCACCGGTCATTGCTACATCTTTACGAACAGGAATGTCCGTTAAACTTGAGATCAGCGCTGTGCACATACCGATACCAGCACTTGGGCCGTCTTTAGGTGTCGCTCCCTCTGGCACATGGATGTGAATGTCTTTCTTTTCATAAAAGTCCGGCACAATCCCTAACGCCAAGCTTCGACTTCTGACGACAGTCATCGCAGCCTGAATTGACTCCTTCATGACATCCCCCA
>JAPHRL010000294.1 GCA_026195755.1 Kangiella sp.
AGCTCCTGTTCTTTTTCAAGAAAGAACTGGACGCGCTCATCAATAGAAGCTTTGGCATAACTTTGTGCCAACTCCAGATAATCCGCGAAGTGACGTGACTCTGATTTTAATAAAAAACGATAGTATTTTGAGAGCTCAGGTTCGCTCTCTTTGAAATAGGGCGCCAACGCATGAAATCGCTCGCAGGACCTTGCTTCGATAATGGCTCCAATGATCAAGCCGTCGATTAAACGTTGAGGCTCATCTTTGCTGGCATACTGATGCAGGCCAGCGGCATAACGGGAAGGCTTAATCGCCCGATAACGAATATTGCGTTGCTCCATAAACTCAAGAACCTGCTCAAAATGCAGCACCTCTTCGCGCGTTAACTGCGATAGCTTCTTCAGCAGATCAATACGGTCAGGATAACGAAACATTAATTTGACCGCCGTAGCTGCTGCTTTTTTTTCACAATGAGCATGATCAATTAATAGAGTTTCGATTTCTTTCGTAGCACGCTCTAACCAAGCAGCTGGTGTTTTGCAATGAAGAAACTGATGAATTGGCGTGATGTCGGCCATGATATATAAATAGGGTTCGGGCAATGTGGGCGCATTATACCCACTTACCCTGTGCTTGTCAGTCAGCACCCTTACGAGGATTAATGGTAGGTCTTGGCTGCCTTGATAAAGCTCTGTTGACTGGAACCTGAAACTTTATCTTTTTGATAACGTATTGCGATGTAGTGCTTGATAACTGGCACTACTTTTGCATAGAGCTCTGGATGTTCTTGCTTAATACGATTCAGCAAATCTTTTGGTCCTTCACTCAGCTTAAGTTCCACGCCTTGTTTAGCAAGAATTGTTTGAAACTGTCGGTAAGCACTTTCGACTTTATCTCGACTTTTCGCTTGCCCCAAAATCCACAGCCCAAAGCCAGCACCAGTGAACAATATAGTTGCCAACAAAGCGTAACCAAGATAGCGCCATTGATCGTTATTGATCCCTAGCTTAGATAGCCAGTTTAACTGTATATCTCTGTCATAACCCATCACCGTCTCATTCCAGAAACTTTGCATTGCATCCCAACGCAGGCTGATTTTTTCCAGGAGGCTCCTTGCCAGCTCACTATTTTCCCTATCTGACAAACTATCAAAATCAGTAAACCAGTCATCACGTGAACTGGTTTGGTTTAACAGGGAATCATCTACACGCGATGGGTGGATTGCTGCCGTGGGATCGACCCTACGCCACCCTTCGCCTTCAAGCCAGACCTCAGTCCAGGCATGGGCATCCTTCTGTCGAACAATGTAATAATCTCCATAAGGATTATATTCTCCACCTTGGTAACCAGTGACAACCCTCGCAGGAATTCCTGCAGCTCGCATGATAAACACAAATGCACTTGCGTAATGTTCGCAATAGCCCTCACGACTACCGAACCAAAAGCCATCAATGACATTCTGCTCTATAATCTTTGGCAACAACGTATAGTGATAGTTTTGTTGACGAATATAACTCAAGACGAAACGGACAAACTCTTTTGGCTCCCCCGCTCTCTCATATTCATTAATCGCCCATTCTTTCGTTTCCTGGTTACCATTATCGGGTAATTCGGTGTTCGTCTGAATTTGCCATTCAGAAAGCTCGGTATTACTATAATCAATGTCATAGGATTGCGCAGAGTACAATTGTCGCTGAGTGACTCTTTGTGAGTTTCTCCAAGTATAATTATTAAATAACAATATTTGCTGATTAGGCGGTTCAATCAAGTCTTCCAAACCAAAAATCCAATGCCTATTATTGGCTTCGAGCTGAACTCGATACGCATAAGTCGGTTCACCAACAGGATAATCTTCGCTTCGTAGGAGAGATTCTGTCCCCCTGGTCCAAGCAATACCATTAAACTTCGATAAGACTAATCCACGCCAATACATTTGGCTAATGGGTGGTGATGCATCCTCAAAATCAACCCTGAAAGCGATCTCATCAAAACCATACAGCCCAGCCATCGAGCCGGGTATCATTTCATCATCAATTCCCAAACCCGTTTCTCGCTGCGAAGGCATTGCCCATAGCGGGCCGGAGAGCCTTGGGAAGAGAAAGAAAAGTATCAGCATGATGGGCAATGCCTGTAATAAGGCAACCCCGGAAGTTTTACCAATTTGACGAATCCCCTCTACACCTTTGAGGCTATTTAGTGCGATCAACCCCATAAGTATTACCATAATGGAAGCAAACAGATAAAAGCCCATCAAAATTGATTCGTCATACAGAAATGCGGTAACAAGAATGAAAAAAGAAATAAACAGGATCAAAGCACCGTCGCGATAATTCTTTGCTTCCAGCAACTTAAAGGTATACATCAAACTAATCAGGCCCACTCCTGCCTCGCGTCCACTTATGGTCCTGAAATAAACAAAAACACCGCCCAGCGCACATAAGGCTAATATTAAAATTAACCATGATGGTAACTTTATTTTTTTCTTGTAAACGACAAAGCGAATGCATAAAAGAGCAACTGTCGAAATTGATATCCAGGCAGGCAAATAAAACCATAACGGCAACAGCACAATTGCCTGCACTAAAATTAATAGTGGAATTACGCCTGGGCGAGTCAAAGGCAATAATTGTGTATTCATAGTTAATAGCCCACCGCTTATTCCATCAGTGCAAGAGCACTCAGGCATCGATGCAAATGCTCTGGCCCCTGTCCTTTTTCAACTTGCACATGCGGAAGCTCAAGTCCATAAAGACTGCCCGTCTGCTCTGCTTTAAGCACTGCATCAGTCAAGTACGAAATCGCTAACTCTTTATCGTATTGGCTAACACTTTCCCACGTTAGCAAATGTTGCTCACCCACTAGCTCCTCAAACTCCTTGGTCAGCAACCCTCGCTCCCGTGCATAAGCTTTCCACATCACCTGCTTAATAGGATCGCCTGATTGATAATCGCGCAGACTGTGAAAATCTTCCGAACCCATTTGTGCAAACGCACCCTCCTCCTGCCCCTGTGATTGTGGAGCAAGCTCATGCGGACATTCAATTGGCTTTGGATAAATCAAGGCAACTTGCGTAGGCTTAAACCATGACCATGCTTGAAAAATACCGAAAGGAAAAATGCTGGTACAAACAAAACGGTCAGGCTTTAATATTCCTCGTCTGTACGCTTTAATTTTTAATGGAACTAGATTTCTACTTTGGGTCCCCACATCAAAATACTGTACCTTCTTTTTACTAAGGCCTACACCGATTGAGGAGCGGTAACTGGGAGAGGGGTTATAAAAATCAAATACGAAAGAACAGTCCTGACCAACATGAACTGATTGGGGTTTTATTATCCGAATTCGCAACCCTCTGATATTACGATAGGTATAAAAGACAGAAAGCATACCGATAGCTAACAAAACAAAACCAGCCATAAAACCCATGTTGTTTTGATAGTTAGTCGAAGCCACTAATATCAAAATTAAAATCATCAGCATTAACCAACCATAACGCGTTGGTAATATATAAATATTACGCTGCCTTAGATTAACTTCCTGCTGTTCGGGACTACGTTTATCCACCCAGGAAAAAAACCTCTTCTGAATTGTGCTGACCAATTTCATTTAACTATTTTTAGCTCAGGCTGGCACTGAAGTATCATTCATTATCTGCTCAACCAGAACCTCAATTTTTTCACTCGAAGTTTTGACCGATTGCAAGCGATGGGCAACAGTTGGCACGAAAACCCTCTGAATATCTTCCGGTAACACATAATCTCGCTCATCCAAAAAAGACCAGGCTTTTGCTGCACCAATTAAAGCTAGCCCACCACGAGGTGACAAGCCATGCGCAAAGTCTGGGCTTTGTCGCGTTGCATTGATTAAGTCCATTACATAGCTCAATAAATGATCGCTGATAGTAATCGTTTGAACAAACTGCTGAATCTCTTTCAGCTCTGACAGTTCTAGCAAGGGTTCAATTTTGTTCATCTGTACTCGACCAGAATCACCCCGCAAAAGTACCTTTTCAAATCCAGCTTCTGGGTAACCCAATTGTACTCTGAATAAAAAGCGATCCAGCTGAGACTCCGGCAATGAATAAGTTCCAATCTGATAGGAAGGGTTCTGAGTTGCAATCACAAAAAAAGGTTGTGGCAAAGGATAGGTTTTACCCTCGATAGTCACCTGCTGTTCTTCCATAGCTTCGAGCAAAGCACTTTGTGCTTTCGGTGTAGCACGGTTTATTTCGTCGGCTAGCACTAATTGTGCAAAAATTGGGCCAGGGTGAAATTCGAAACTACCCTTTTCTCGATCATAGATATTGGCTCCAACAATATCCCCAGGCAAAATATCGCTGGTAAACTGAACGCGTTGAAACTCCAACCCGAAGACTTTAGCAACTGCCTGCCCTAATGTCGTCTTGCCCATTCCAGGTAAGTCTTCAATCAGCAGGTGACCCTTAGCTAATAAACAAGCAACCGCAAGCTTCACTTGGTGAGGCTTACCTAATACCACTTTATTCAGCTGCTCAAGTACCGGATTCAGTTTTCTATGCATAATTTACCTAGTATTAGTTCTGTGAACCTATTACTATTTCGCCAAGCAAGGTTCAGTTATCGTTCAGACACTCTCGAGGATAATTGACCTCGCATTATTTAACAAGAATACATGAGGAGATAATAATGTCATTAAAGAAATTGTTCGTTGCAACTACGATCGCACTGTCATCAGGTCTTGCTATGGCGAACAACGTCAGCTATGACTACGTTCAAGGTGGTCTGATTGATTATGATAACCTTGATGGTGTTAACTTTGAGTTTTCTAAAAGCTTCACCGACAACATCTATGGTAAGGTCGATTACAGTGATTTAGAAAATGGTGGCTTTGATGTGAGCATTTTACGCCTCAATGCTGGTTTCAACATGGAGCTTACCAACAACACTGACTTTGTGGCCGAACTTGGCTATGAAGACATTGATGCAGACTTTGGCTTCGATGATAGTGGTTACAATATGATGGCCGGTATTAGAAGCATGTTTACCAACGATCTTGAAGTTGGTGCCTATGTATCGCATTCAGACGTCCTCGAATCAACTGATATCACCTTTGAAGGTCGTTATCACTTTGACCGAAACATGTCGGTTGCTCTTGAGATTGGAAACGATGATGAGTTGGATGAGCATATCGGAATCAACTTCCGTTACAGCTTCTAACGCTCAATCAGCTATAAACAAAAGCCACTTTATCTAAAGTGGCTTTTTATTTTCTCATCGGGATTTGGTTATAGTATGATGCCCAATGAAATTTATAAATATATGGAACGATAACGATGAAAAAAGCTTTATTCTTAGCGCTTCTAAGCTCTATTAGCTTAACAGCGCAAGCAAACGACAAACTTAGTTACGATTATTGGCAATTTGGATACATCCATAGTGCTGGTGAAACCACCAGTGACAAAAAAGGCTATAAGATTGATTTAGTCGGCAGTTTTGATAACTCAACTTACCTGCGCTACATCGCTCAAGAGCAAACTGCTGATGTTTGGAATACGGTAATTGGTGAAGTTACAGCAAAAGAGTACTCGCTAGCATTCGGCTGGCACACTCCGGTCACTCGCAGTACTGATTTTTTCGCCGAAGTAGGCTACTTAAAGCAAGACGGTGAAGGCATTATACGCGGCGACACCTATGGCAATGATGAAGATGGTTATTTAGCCAATATTGGTATTCGCAGCCGCTTTTCAGCCAATTGGGAATATACGCTTACTGCTGGATACCGTGATGTAGACTTTTCACCTTATGTGGACGAGCTCAATCACGAAGATGATAACGATACCGTGTATGGTTTTGAGACTCACTACTACTTTTCAAAACTATGGTCAGTTGGTATTTCGGTCTCAGAAGAGGCAACCGGTCTAACTTCTGGCCTACATTTACGTTTCACACCATAATTTATACCAGCCAAGGGAAATTAAACCCTTGGCTTGCTTTGCATCCCTTGATATTCCTACTCATTATAAGTCTGTAAAGATTACTGACGTTTTTTGCAAACTGTTTCACACAAGCCCCTTATGCATTGAGAATCAGCACACAGATCATTTCTGTGATTTCTCTAGAATACAAATCATAAAGTTGTAAACACACCATACACGTAGGTAAATGAGATGAAATATATACTTGTTATTGTAGCTGCTTTAGCAGGTATCAAGTTTTTGGCAGACACTCCGTACTTTGCTCAGCTATTTGCTGAAAACAAAGAGTTGTGTGTTGCATTACTCCTGACTATAGCTTCCAAACCCTTGTTAAAGAGATTATTTGATTAATAACTCCTCCCTGTAGTTCTTTAAGGCGGCCTTGGTCGCCTTTTATTTTGCCTGCATTATGTGACATCCAGTCATAAAAAAGCCGGGCTTGATGCTCGGCTTTTTTACGCAGACACAAATAAACCTAATAAAAACTTGCTTGATTGTGCTTCATCTTAACGAGTAAATCTGCTGGTTTGAAGCGATCACCGTACAGGTCTTGATAGTGCTCCAGACGATCAACGATTGTTGCAATACCGCGCTTATCCATATAGCGGAAAGGACCACCATGAAATGGTGGGAAACCAATGCCGAAAATAGCACCAACGTCACCATCCCGCGCGCTACGGATAATCCCTTCATCCAAACAACGAGCAGCTTCATTTGCCATCAATAACATGCCTCGTTCAGCGATTTCCGCAGAACTAATGTCTTTACCTGGCTCAACACCCAGTACTCGGTAAACGGACTCATCCACCTGTTTCTTTTTACCTTTAGCAGGGTACTGATAGAAGCCACGATTATTTTTTCGACCTTTTCGATCGTCATCAAGCAATTTACTAAATGTCTTAGGCGGTTCCATACGCTCACCAAAGGCATCCTGAAGAATTGGCGCGACCTTGGTCGCCACATCAATCCCCACCTCATCCAGCAAGGTTATCGGCCCAACTGGGAAGCCCGCTTTAACCATCGCTTTGTCGAGCTTCTCAATAGCCACACCTTCGCTCAACAAAATCCCAGCTTCGTTCACATAAGGCGCTAAAATACGATTAACATAAAAACCCGCCCCATCATTTACCACGATAGGAGTTTTGCCTTGCTGTTTGCCTAAAGCGACGCAGGTTGCGATAACCCAATCTTCCGTCTTGTCAGTTTTAATAATTTCCAACAAAGGCATTTTTTCAACAGGTGAAAAATAATGCAGCCCTACGACATGCCCTGGACGTTTTGCACCCTCCGCAATTTTACTAATTGGAATAGAGGAAGTGTTGGTGGCAAAAATAGTCTTCTCGGAGCAATTCTCTTCTACATCCTTTACCATTTGATGCTTCAAATCTAAATCTTCAAACACCGCCTCAATGACCATATCGCAGTCTTTGAACCCTTTGTAGTCAGTAGAGCCGGTCAAGTAAGATATGGTATTACGTGCATCGCTGGGTGAAGTAATGCGTCGCTTCATTTTTTTGCTAATGATTTTCCAGCTGTAATTGAGCGCACCATTAACACCTTTTGCGCTAACATCTTTGACACGAACCTGCTTACCCGCTTTATCCACTGAAACGTAAGCAATGCCTGAGCCCATCAGGCCACCGCCCAACACGCCCACTTTGTCGACGGTTATCGCCTCAGCATCACCATCAACACCTTTGTCTTTTTTCAGTTCAGTTGTGGCGAAGAAAATACTAATTAATGCTTTAGCCTCTGGCGTAACTACCAGCTGTCCAAAATTCTTGGCTTCTATGCCCAGACCGGCATCGAACCCCTGGCTGTAACCTTTTTCAACACATTCAATAATTTTATAGGGTGCAGGATAGTTGCCCTTAGTTTTACTCTCTACAGTCTTACGAGCCTGACTGAAAATCAGATTGCGCCCTAGCGGATTAGCTTCTAGTAACAGTTCTTTGATGCCAGCCAAAGACAGATAATAAGTCCAAGGCTTCTTCTTTGAGCGGTCTTTGCGTAATTCATGCAAGCGTCTGTTAGCCGCTTTCATCAAATTCGCAGCAGGTATAACCTCATCCACTAAACCCAGCTTTTTAGCCTGCTTCGGGAACAGTTGCTTTCCAGTCAGCATCATATCTAACGCTGATGGTATACCCACCAAACGTGGCAAACGCTGCGTTCCGCCACTGCCAGGTAGCAAGCCTAGCTGCACCTCTGGCAATCCCAACTTTGATTTTGGGCTATCACTCACCACACGGCCATGACAGGCTAACGCCAACTCTAAACCGCCACCCAGACAGGCCCCATCAATTGCTGCCACAATTGGCACCTTAAACTTTTCCAGTTGAGCAAATAGTCGCTGTCCTGTTTTAGCAATTTCTTCGGCTTGTTGCGCAGTATCAACGCTATTGAGAACGCTGATATCAGCTCCAGCAATAAAACTCCCTTCCTTGCCACTGCGAATAATCACGCCTTTAACGCTGATGTCATCAGATAGCTTTTCAAGGATCTCGCTGACCTGCTCACCAAACTCAGGCTTCAAAACATTCTGCGCTTCGCCCGGCAGGTCGATAGTAATGACAGCAATACCATCATCTTGCATTTCTAATTCAAAAATTGACTCAGACATTATTCAACCTCCAGGATCATTGCTGCACCAAGACCACCAGC
>JAPHRL010000036.1 GCA_026195755.1 Kangiella sp.
CGAGGCGATAAAACAGGTGCGTACCGCACACATTACAAAAGCCGCGCTCGGCCCATTCGGAGGAGCTGTAAACGCTGATATGTTCTTCATTTTCCAGAATCATTCCCTCGCCACCATCGACACCAAGCATGGGGCCACCCGACCAGGTGCGGCACATCACACAATGGCAGGCACCAATACTGTCGCCGAGATTGGGCGCGCTGATTCCTGTTTTTCCACACAGACATTGAGCAGTTGCATAACTCATAGCGGTAATTTCCTTAATTGACCTTAAAAATTATAAGATTATCCATAAAACCTAATGTTTTACAGGGCTTTTTGCTATATCCTATTGCATATATTCGTCGGGTTCCCCGATAATTTCACATTAACACCTCAATCAGCCTCATAATCCAGGGTGACGGGTGTTTTTTGCGACTGTGTTTTTATGGTTAATAGACCCGCATAGTTGCTTTTGTATCATTAATTAACCGATTGAATAATAGCCCATTCGTAGGGGCTATATTCGAAAGAGAGAGTAAAAATGCCTGTAATTACATTACCTGATGGAAGTAAGCGTGAGTTTGACCACGCAGTCTCAGTTTATGACGTTGCAAACGACATAGGTCCCGGATTAGCCAAAGCTGCATTAGCCGGCAAAGTGAATGGTCAGATGGTAGACACCAGCTTTGTTATCGAAAACGATGCGGATTTAGCAATCATCACCGAGCGCGATGAAGATGGCCTGGAAGTGATTCGTCACTCAACCGCCCACTTGTTAGCGCAAGCGGTACAGCGCCTGTTTGATAACGTTCAAGTGACCATCGGGCCAGTAATTGATAATGGCTTTTACTATGATTTCGCGACTGAAAAGCCGTTTTCAGAAGACGACTTGCGCGCCATCGAAAAAGAGATGGAAAAAATCACCAAAGAAAACTTGCAAGTTGAGCGCACTGAAATGGGCCGTGACGAAGCAGTTGCTTTCTTCCGTAACATGGGCGAAGAGTACAAAGCTGAAATCATCGAGTCGATTCCACAGAACGAAACCTTATCCTTGTATCGCCAGGGCGATTTTATCGACCTGTGCCGTGGTCCACACGTGCCTTCCACTTCGAAGCTAAAAGCATTCAAGTTGATGAAGGTTGCCGGTGCTTATTGGCGCGGCGATTCGAACAACGCCATGCTGCAACGTATCTACGGAACAGCCTGGACTAACAAGAAAGAACTGAAAGCCTACTTGCACCGCTTAGAAGAAGCGGAGAAGCGTGACCACCGTAAAATCGCCAAAGCTTTGGACCTGTTCCATATTCAGGAAGAAGCACCGGGCATGATTTTCTGGCACGACAAAGGCTGGACTATTTATAAGACGCTTGAGCAATACATTCGCGAGCGTTTGAAAGAACACGATTATCAGGAAGTGAAAACGCCACAGATGGTCGACCGCAGTTTGTGGGAAAAATCAGGCCACTGGGACAAGTTCGGCGACGACATGTTTACGCTCAAATCAGACGAGCGTGATTATGCGATTAAGCCAATGAACTGCCCATGCCATGTCCAGATTTTCAACGTTGGCCTGAAAAGCTACCGCGACCTGCCATTGCGTATGGCTGAGTTCGGTTCTTGCCACCGTAACGAACCATCGGGCGCCTTGCACGGCATCATGCGTCTGCGCAACTTTGTGCAGGACGATGCGCACATTTTCTGTACTGAAGATCAGATTCAGGAAGAAGTGTCCAAGTTCATCGAAATGCTTTACGACGTCTACGCAGACTTTGGCTTTACTGACGTTATCGTCAAGCTTTCAACACGTCCAGAAAAACGCGTCGGTACCGATCAAGAGTGGGACAAAGCCGAAGCGGCACTGGCCGATGCACTGAAAGCCAACAACATCCAATTTGAATACCAGCCAGGCGAAGGTGCCTTCTATGGCCCGAAACTTGAGTTCACGCTAAAAGATTGTCTCGAGCGTCACTGGCAATGTGGTACTATTCAGGTTGACTTCTCAATGCCGGGTCGCTTAGACGCAGAATATGTGGCGGAAAGTGGCGAGCGCGAAACTCCGGTGATGTTGCACCGAGCTATTTTGGGGTCACTTGAACGATTTATCGGTATTTTGATCGAAGAATTCGCTGGAAAATTCCCTGCTTGGTTGGCGCCAACTCAGGCTGTTGTCATGAATATTACCGACAAACAGGCCGATTTTTGCCAAAAAGTGGTCGAATCCTTGAAAAATAAAGGTTTTAGAGTGAATTCGGACTTGAGAAATGAGAAGATCGGCTTTAAAATTCGCGAGCAGACTCTAGCACGCGTGCCATTCTTGTTAGTGGTCGGTGATAGAGAAGTCGAAAATAACCATGTTGCAGTCCGTACTCGTGATGGGGAAGACTTAGGTAGCATGAGTATTGAAGCCTTTGCTGAGTTGCTAGAAGCAGAAGTTGCGAAGCGAGCCAGAAAGGCTGACTAGGCACTAATTAAAGAGGAAAATTACCATCAGAAAAGGTGATAAGCGCTCCGATAGACAGCGCATAAACGAAGACATCCGGGTGAAAGAAGTTCGCCTGATAGACGCCACCGGTGAAAACGTAGGCGTAGTAGATATCAAAGAAGCCCTGGCTCAAGCTAAAGAAGCTAACCAGGACTTAGTGGAAGTTTCGCCAGATGCGGATCCTCCAGTTTGTAAAGTGATGGACTTCGGTAAGTTCCTTTTTGAGCAGAAGAAAGCGAAAGCAGCTGCTAAGAAAAAACAAAAAGTAACTCACGTGAAGGAAATTAAGTTTCGCCCAGGGACGGACATAGGAGATTATCAGGTAAAACTACGCAACCTGATACGTTTCCTGGAAGACGGGGACAAGGCGAAAGTAACTGTTCGCTTCCGTGGTCGTGAGATGGCGCACCAAGAACTCGGAATGGAGTTGTTGAAGCGTGTCGAAAAAGACCTGGAAGAATATGGAGCAGTTGAACACCGCCCTTCAATGGAAGGTCGTCAGATGACGATGGTGATTGGCCCCAAAAAGAAAAGGTAAGTAAGAAGAGTCTCGCAAGAGCACTTACACTTTTCATAGGTTGGGCAGCATGGTGTAACCACTGAGCTGTCCGTTTTTATAACTAGTCATGCGCTCAAACGATTGCACAATTTAAAGCAATGGCCATGACGGGTAACAATGCGAGTATTTTATTATGCCAAAGATGAAAACTGACCGCGGTGCATCGAAGCGTTTCAAGAAAACTGCTTCTGGCCGTTACAAGCACAAACAATCACACTTGCGTCACATCCTGACCAAGAAATCAACGAAGCGTAAGCGTCATTTACGTCATGCTAAGTTAGTTGATGCTGCTGACACACGTTCAATCGATCGTATGTTGCCAAACGGTTAAGGTGAGGATTAAGAGATGCCAAGAGTAAAACGTGGTGTGACTGCCCATGCGCGTCACAAGAAAATCTTAAAGCAAGCTAAAGGTTATTATGGTGCACGTAGTCGTGTATACCGTGTAGCTAAACAGGCTGTTATCAAAGCGGGTCAATATGCATATCGTGACCGTCGTCAGCGTAAACGTCAATTCCGTGCTTTATGGATTGCTCGTATCAATGCTGAAGCTCGTGTACACGGTTTGTCGTACAGCCGCTTTATCAATGGTTTGAAGAAATCAAACATTGAAGTTGATCGTAAAATGCTAGCAGAATTAGCGGTTTTTGATAAAGTAGCTTTTGCTGCTTTTGCAGACCAGGCTAAATCTGTCCTTGAAGCTTAATAAGCTGATAACTGTTCTTTAACGAGAAGAGTATTTTAGTCGCCCTCGGGTGACAAGCGATTGAAGTAAAAAGGAAGGGCAGAGATGCTCTTCCTTTTTTTATGCAATTTCAATTAGACGTAATACTTTTAGACAGAATACTTGATAGACGCAGACACAGCTTTTATAGAGACAGTCTTTAATAAATACAGTACTTAACAACGAGAATTCTCATGGTCGATACACAGGGTACGAGTCAACAAGACTCCAGTTTACAAGAGATTATTTCGCAGGCTGAAGAAGAGATTTCAGCGGTTCAAAGCATTCCTGAACTTGAGCAGGTAAAAGCCCGCTTCGTCGGTAAAAAAGGCTTAATCACCGCTCAAATGCAGCAAATGGCAAAACTTCCACCAGAAGAAAAGCCGAAGTTTGGTGCCCGTGTTAATGAAGCTAAAAAAGAAGTGTTCGCCATAATCGAAGCGAAACATAAAGCCATTAAAGATGCTGAAATCGCCAAGAAACTAGCCGGTGAAACCATCGATGTCACCTTATCCGGCCGTAACACGCAAGACGGTGGTGTCCATCCGGTCAATCGTACCTTACACAGAATCGAATCTTACTTTGCGCAAATGGGCTTCTCGGTCGAAGAAGGCCCTGAAGTGGAAGACAACTTCCATAATTTCACCGCGCTGAATATCCCTGAGCATCACCCAGCGCGCGCCATGCACGATACATTCTATATCGATGCCGAGCGTTTATTGCGTACTCATACCTCACCGGTACAGATTCGCGTAATGGAAGAGCAAAAGCCTCCGTTCAGAATCATTGCACCGGGTCGTGTGTATCGTTGTGACTCAGATTTAACGCACACCCCAATGTTCCATCAGGTGGAAGGTTTATTGATTGACGAAAGCACCACTTTCGTTGACCTGAAAGGCATTCTGGACGAGTTTCTGAAGCATTTCTTCGAGAAAGATCTGGCTGTTAGATTCCGCCCGTCCTACTTCCCATTCACCGAACCATCGGCGGAAGTCGATATCCAGTGCGTGATGTGTAATGGCGACGGTTGCCGTGTTTGTAGCCACACCGGTTGGCTCGAAATTCTAGGCTGCGGCATGGTCCACCCGAAAGTACTCGAAGCCGTCGGCATCGACAGCGAAAAATACACCGGCTTCGCATTTGGCATGGGCGTTGAGCGTCTGACCATGTTGCGTTACGGCGTGAATGACCTGCGATTATTCTTCGAGAATGATTTGAACTTCTTAAAACAATTCAACTAGCTATGTAGGGACAAGGGTCTGCCCCATAGGGTACTCATGAGTTGTCCGTTCGAAAGAACGATTTATGTAGGGACAAGTCACGAACTGTCCGTACCAAAGAATGATTTATGTAGGGGCAACTCACGAGTTGCCCTCAAAAATAAGCAAAGCACGTTGCTGTAGGGACAAGTCACTAACTGTCCGTACGAAAGAATGATTTATGTAGGGACAATTCACGAATTGCCCTCAAAAAATAGAATTTAATTTTAACCGAATAAAAGCTACCCCAAGGTAGCAAACTAGGTAAAGCATTATGAAATTCAGTGAAAAGTGGTTACGAGAGTGGGTAAACCCTGAAATTTCTACTCAAGAATTAGTAGAAAAATTAACAATGGCTGGCCTGGAAGTTGATGGTTTTGAATACCTAGGCAACAAATTCTCCGGCGTTGTGGTCGGTGAAATCGTAGAAGCCGAACAACACCCAGACGCCGATAAACTGCGCGTCTGCAAAGTCTCGGTCGGTTCAGCCAGTGACGAAGACCTACAAATCATCTGTGGTGCGCCTAACGCTCGCGCAGGCATTAAAGTCGCGGTCGCCATGATTGGCGCGGTCTTACCGGGCGACTTCAAAATCAAAAAAGCCAAGCTGCGCGGCGTTGCCTCTCATGGCATGTTGTGTTCATCAACTGAACTTGAGATTGGCGAAGATGGCGACGGCATTGTTGAGCTGGATAGCCAGGCGCCACTCGGCCAGGACCTAAAAGATTATTTCGACCTTAATGACCATGTTATCGAAGTGGATCTGACGCCGAACCGTGGCGATTGCTTAGGCGTTCGTGGCATCGCGCGTGAGGTGGGTGTGTTAACCCAAACCGCGGTCACCGAGCACAAACCTCAGGCATTGACGCCTGAAATCAGCGACACGCTGCCGATTAAACTATCTGCCCCGCAAGCCTGCCCACGTTACCTTGGTCGCATCATCAAAGGCATCAACCCACAGGCCAAAACGCCTGATTGGATGGTTAAATACATCGAGCGCTCAGGCGTTCGTGCCATCGACCCAGTGGTTGACGTGACTAACTTCGTATTGCTGGAACTGGGTCATCCAATGCATGCGTTCGACCTTAAACAAATCGAAGGCGGCATCGACGTTCGTATGGCGAAGCAGGGCGAGAAACTAACCTTGCTAGACGGCCAGGAAGTCGAACTGACTGACGACACTCTATTAATCGCAGACCACAACAAGCCATTGGCGATTGCTGGCGTAATGGGCGGCGAACATTCAGGCATCAACAGCGAAACTGACAACATCTTCCTCGAAAGTGCCTACTTCGACCCGATTGCCATTGCCGGTCGCGCACGCCAATACGGCCTGCACACAGACGCATCACATCGCTACGAGCGTGGAGTTGACTTTGAATTGCAACGCACCGCCATGGAGCGCGCTACTGAGCTTCTACTAGAGATCGTAGGCGGTCAGCCGGGCGATATCATTGAAGCGGTTGATCACGACGCCATGCCAACTAAGCGCCACCTGCGCTTGCGTCGTCAGCGCATCGAGCGCGTTGTCGGCTTCCCATTCGCCGATGATCAGGTTGAAGACATCCTGACTCGCCTTGGCCTCAAACTCACCGCTAACGCAGACGGTTGGGACGTGGTGGTGCCAAGCTTCCGCTTCGACATCGACAACGAAGAAAGCCTGATTGAAGAGCTGGTGCGCGTTTACGGCTACAACAAGCTACCGAGCCGCAAGCCACAGGCCGAAATGGCCATGTTCGACCAGCCGGAAAACCGCGTCTGGAAAAACGACATGCGCGACGTACTGGTCAAGCGCGGCTATCAGGAAGTCATCACCTACAGCTTCGTTGAGCCAGAGTTCCAATTACAACTGCACCCGGGCATTGAGCCATTGCCGCTGATGAACCCGATTTCCAGCGAAATGGCGGTCATGCGCACCAACTTATTGCCGGGCCTGGTGCAAACCGCAAAATTCAACATCAACCGCCAACAGAACCGCATCCGCATCTTCGAACTCGGCTTGCGCTTCATCAACTCCGGCGACACGCTAGAGCAGATCCCAACCATTGCCGGTCTGGTCTGCGGCCTGCGTAACAAAGAAAGCTGGAACACTGATGGCGAGAAGGTTGATTTCTACGACCTCAA